>NZ_CP075184.1:4200000-4352500 GCF_020510705.1 Acidovorax radicis | reverse complement strand
GGCCTCTTTGTTGTTGATCAATATCATTTGATCAATCGGCTGTTCTTTAAAAATTCATAGAGTCGAATCAGAGTTGCTAGCGGAAACTGCGCATTCGTAAAGGTTTAGTGCAGACCGTGCCGCTAGCAACAAGAATTTTTGATTGCGTCAAAACGAATATTCAAACCTAGTTTGAAATTCTTAAGTAATACGATGACAACTCGAAAGGGTTGAAGTTGTTTACGGCATAACGCGTCAGGTGAAAGACCTGGCAAGTCCTTGAGATGACGGCGGTATCTTGAAAGAGATGTCAAAGTTATAGGGTCAAGTGACTAAGAGCATGTGGTGGATGCCTTGGCGATTACAGGCGACGAAAGACGTGATAGCCTGCGATAAGCTTCGGGGAGCTGGCAAATAAGCTTTGATCCGGAGATTTCTGAATGGGGAAACCCACCTCGCAAGAGGTATCGCATGATGAATACATAGTCATGCGAGGCGAACCGGGTGAACTGAAACATCTCAGTAGCTCGAGGAAAAGACATCAACCGAGATTCCGAAAGTAGTGGCGAGCGAAATCGGAAGAGCCTTCTAGTGATAGCACGACTGTTAGCAAAACGGAATGGAAAGTCCGGCCATAGCAGGTGATAGCCCTGTATGCGAAAACAGACGTGTGGTACTAAGCTAGAGAAAAGTAGGGCGGGACACGAGAAATCCTGTCTGAATATGGGGGGACCATCCTCCAAGGCTAAATACTCGTAATCGACCGATAGTGAACCAGTACCGTGAGGGAAAGGCGAAAAGAACCCCGGGAGGGGAGTGAAATAGATCCTGAAACCGCATGCTTACAAAAAGTAGGAGCCCTTAGGGGTGACTGCGTACCTTTTGTATAATGGGTCAGCGACTTACATTCAGTGGCAAGGTTAACCGAATAGGGAAGCCGTAGAGAAATCGAGTCCGAATAGGGCGAATCAGTCGCTGGGTGTAGACCCGAAACCAAGTGATCTATCCATGGCCAGGATGAAGGTGCCGTAACAGGTACTGGAGGTCCGAACCCACTAGTGTTGCAAAACTAGGGGATGAGCTGTGGATAGGGGTGAAAGGCTAAACAAACTTGGAAATAGCTGGTTCTCTCCGAAAACTATTTAGGTAGTGCCTCAAGTATTACCTGCGGGGGTAGAGCACTGTTTAGGCTAGGGGGTCATGGCGACTTACCAAACCTATGCAAACTCCGAATACCGCAGAGTACAGCTTGGGAGACAGAGCACCGGGTGCTAACGTCCGGACTCAAGAGGGAAACAACCCAGACCGCCAGCTAAGGTCCCTAAAATTGGCTAAGTGGGAAACGAAGTGGGAAGGCTAAAACAGTCAGGATGTTGGCTTAGAAGCAGCCATCATTTAAAGAAAGCGTAATAGCTCACTGATCGAGTCGTCCTGCGCGGAAGATGTAACGGGGCTAAGCCAGTTACCGAAGCTGCGGATGTGCAATTTATTGCACGTGGTAGGAGAGCGTTCTGTAGGCCTGTGAAGGTGTCTGGTAACGGATGCTGGAGGTATCAGAAGTGCGAATGCTGACATGAGTAGCGTTAAAGGGGGTGAAAAGCCCCCTCGCCGTAAGCGCAAGGTTTTCTACGCAACGTTCATCGGCGTAGAGTGAGTCGGCCCCTAAGGCGAGGCAGAGATGCGTAGCTGATGGGAAACAGGTCAATATTCCTGTACCGATCAATAGTGCGATGTGGGGACGGAGAAGGTTAGCTCAGCCAACTGTTGGATATGTTGGTTCAAGCCTGTAGTCGTGCCTGGTAGGCAAATCCGCCGGGCTTAGATGAGGGGTGATAACGAGTCTGCTTGCAGACGAAGTGAGTGATACCCTGCTTCCAGGAAAAGCCACTAAGCTTCAGCTATTGACGACCGTACCGCAAACCGACACTGGTGCGCGAGATGAGTATTCTAAGGCGCTTGAGAGAACTCAGGAGAAGGAACTCGGCAAATTGATACCGTAACTTCGGGAGAAGGTATGCCCCAAGTAGGTGAACCTGTACAAGGCGAGCCCAACGGGGTTGCAAAAAATCGGTGGCTGCGACTGTTTAATAAAAACACAGCACTCTGCAAACACGAAAGTGGACGTATAGGGTGTGACGCCTGCCCGGTGCTGGAAGATTAAATGATGGGGTGCAAGCTCTTGATTGAAGTCCCAGTAAACGGCGGCCGTAACTATAACGGTCCTAAGGTAGCGAAATTCCTTGTCGGGTAAGTTCCGACCTGCACGAATGGCGTAACGATGGCCACACTGTCTCCTCCTGAGACTCAGCGAAGTTGAAATGTTTGTGATGATGCAATCTCCCCGCGGAAAGACGGAAAGACCCCATGAACCTTTACTGTAGCTTTGTATTGGACTTTGAACAGATCTGTGTAGGATAGGTGGGAGGCTTTGAAGCAGGGTCGCTAGATCTTGTGGAGCCAACGTTGAAATACCACCCTGGTGTGTTTGAGGTTCTAACCTAGGTCCATTATCTGGATCGGGGACAGTGCATGGTAGGCAGTTTGACTGGGGCGGTCTCCTCCCAAAGCGTAACGGAGGAGTTCGAAGGTACGCTAGTTACGGTCGGACATCGTGACGATAGTGCAATGGCATAAGCGTGCTTAACTGCGAGACTGACAAGTCGAGCAGATGCGAAAGCAGGACATAGTGATCCGGTGGTTCTGTATGGAAGGGCCATCGCTCAACGGATAAAAGGTACTCTGGGGATAACAGGCTGATACCGCCCAAGAGTTCATATCGACGGCGGTGTTTGGCACCTCGATGTCGGCTCATCTCATCCTGGGGCTGTAGCCGGTCCCAAGGGTATGGCTGTTCGCCATTTAAAGAGGTACGTGAGCTGGGTTTAAAACGTCGTGAGACAGTTTGGTCCCTATCTTCCGTGGGCGCTGCAGATTTGAGGAAGCCTGCTCCTAGTACGAGAGGACCGGAGTGGACACACCTCTGGTGTATCGGTTGTCACGCCAGTGGCATTGCCGAGTAGCTAAGTGTGGAAGAGATAACCGCTGAAAGCATCTAAGCGGGAAACTCGTTTCAAGATGAGATCTGCCGGGGCCTTGAGCCCCCTAAAGAGTCGTTCAAGACCAGGACGTTGATAGGTCAGGTGTGGAAGCGCAGTAATGCGTTAAGCTAACTGATACTAATTGCTCGTGCGGCTTGACCCTATAACTTTGATAGTCGTTCTCTCCAACAGGTGAGACGCTCAAAGATTGTTATGCCAAGTTGACGCAGTCAAAAGACATAAAAATTTGATTCCAAACTCTATGAATTCGTTGGCCTGCTCTCAGAGCAGTTCGACACCAAGTTATGCCTGATGACCATAGCAAGTTGGTACCACTCCTTCCCATCCCGAACAGGACAGTGAAACGACTTTGCGCCGATGATAGTGCGGGTTCCCGTGTGAAAGTAGGTCATCGTCAGGCTCTTATAGCCCCAATACCCCTCAGTCTCCAAAGGACTGGGGGGTTTTGCGTTTGGGGGGGCGAAATTTGAAGCGTCCAGTGAATTCTCCGCAAATTCTCAGAAGGGTAGACCCAGACGGTCCACCTGACGCTAGAGTACGACTCGGCGACCTTGTGTAAAGACCAGCAGTGAACTGGACGACTCCGCCCTGGCTGGTCAGCTTCGCATCAGCATTACAACGCTGGTGACGAATTCGCCTCTCACTGAGCAAACAGTCGCTCTATGGGATTTGGTGAATCGCTCCAAGAGGTTCATGAGCGTAGCGTCATGCGTTAGCATTGACGTTAACGTTAACGTTAACGTCATGTGCCTGGTCCGTTTGAAGATCACTCGCTCTGCGGGTGTCTCCTGTGTCAAAGGCCTGTCGGACAATACAAAGACCATGGCCACCACATACACCATCAGCGACCTTGCCAAAGAGTTTGATCTCACGACCCGGGCGATTCGTTTTTACGAAGATATGGGCTTGCTGCAGCCGGAGCGCACAGGCGCTGCAGGTCGAAACCGGGTGTACAGCCCACGTGACCGAACGCGCTTGCGCCTGACGCTTCGCGCGAAGCGGTTGGGGCTATCGCTGACGGAGGCCAAAGAGATCATTGATCTGTATGACAGCCCCCGGGATACCGGCGTACAACTGCGCAAATTTCTCGATGTGCTTGCTCTCCACCGAAAACAGCTCGAAGCGCAGTTGAACGATCTGCAGGCCAATCTCGAGGAGGTCCGAGAACACGAGAAGGATGCGCGCAACCTCTTGCTGAAAGCCGAACATCCAAAAAATGATTCATAATTGACGTTTACGTAAACGTCAATTGCTCGGACCCGTGACCACCATGTCTTTTGAGCCGCGTAACCCGCGCTACGCTGACCGCGTGCGAAGCAGTTTCGATCGCCAAGGCGCTATGCACACGATGGGTGCGCGCCTGGGCCAGATCGCGCCGGGCGCTGTGGATATCGAAATGGATTGGGCGCCTGGGTTGACGCAGCAACATGGCTTCTTGCACGCTGGCATCGTAGCTGCGGCGCTGGATTCTGCCTGTGGGTACGCGGGCTTTACATTGATGGGCGAGGACGCCGCAGTATTGACCATTGAATTCAAGATCAATCTGCTTGCGCCGGCCCGCGGCGAGCGCTTTCGTATGGAAGGCCGCGTACTCAAGCCCGGGCGCACCATCACGGTGTGCGAGGGCCGGGCATTTGCCCTGGATCATCTGCAAGAGAAACTGGTCGCCACGATGGGCTGCACTCTCATGGCGGTGACCGGGCGGGACAACATTCAAGGCTGAACAAGCCACCTTTGTTTGTAGATTTTAAGGAGACACCCATGAGCATTCCCGGCAATCTTCCCGGCCTGAACTTCCAGCTGGGCGAAGACATCGACGCCTTGCGCGATGCGGTGCGTGATTTCGCCCAAGCCGAAATTGCGCCACGTGCCGCTGACATCGACCATAACGACCAGTTTCCGATGGATCTGTGGCGAAAGATGGGCGATTTGGGCGTGCTGGGCATCACGGTGTCCGAGCAATACGGTGGTGCGGCCATGGGCTATCTGGCCCATATGGTGGCCATGGAGGAAATCTCCCGCGCCAGCGCGTCCGTCGGGCTTTCCTACGGTGCGCACAGTAACCTGTGCGTGAACCAGATCAACCGCAACGGCAGTGAAGCGCAAAAAACCAAGTACCTGCCCAAGCTCATCAGTGGCGAGCATGTGGGCGCGCTGGCCATGAGCGAACCCGGTGCGGGATCGGACGTGATCAGCATGAAGCTCAAGGCCGAGGACAAGGGTGGCTACTACTTGCTCAATGGCAGCAAGATGTGGATCACCAACGGCCCCGATGCCGACACGTTGGTGGTGTACGCCAAGACCGAACCCGAGCTGGGTGCGCGTGGCGTCACGGCGTTCCTGATCGAAAAAGGCATGGCGGGTTTCAGCGTTGCACAAAAGCTCGACAAATTGGGTATGCGTGGCAGCCACACGGGCGAGTTGGTGTTCAACAACGTCGAAGTATCTGAGGCCAACATATTGGGCGGCCTCAACCAAGGGGCCAAAGTGCTGATGAGCGGGCTGGACTATGAGCGTGCTGTGCTCACCGGCGGCCCGCTGGGCATCATGCAGTCCGTCATGGACAACGTGATCCCATACATTCACGACCGCAAACAGTTCGGCCAGAGTATTGGTGAGTTCCAGCTCATCCAGGGCAAGGTAGCCGATATGTACACCGTGCTGCAGGCCGGCCGCTCGTTTGCCTACACGGTGGCCAAGAACCTCGACATGCTCGGCACCGACCACGTGCGCCAAGTGCGCAAAGATTGCGCCAGCGTGATTCTGTGGTGCGCCGAGAAGGCCACATGGATGGCGGGCGAAGGCGTGCAGATCTTCGGTGGCAACGGGTACATCAACGAATACCCCCTCGGCCGCCTGTGGCGCGACGCAAAGCTCTATGAAATTGGGGCAGGCACCAGCGAGATCCGCCGCATGCTGATTGGCCGCGAGCTGTTCGCCGAGACCTGCTGACCCCATCCACCCAACCCTGATTTCGAGGACAACATGCCTTCATCCATCGACGACCTGTTTGTTCACAACCGCGCCTGGGCTGCCCGAATGGAGCAAGAGCGGCCCGGATTCTTCACGGCGTTGCTTGCGCAACAAAAGCCCAAATACATGTGGATCGGGTGTTCCGACAGCCGGGTGCCGGCCAACCAGATCACCGGCCTGGAGCCTGGCGAAGTTTTCGTACACCGCAACATCGCCAATGTCGTGGTGCCCACGGACCTGAACTGCCTCTCCACAGTCCAGTATGCGGTCGACCAGTTGCGCATCGAGCACTTGATGGTCGTGGGGCACTATGGTTGTGGCGGGGTGCTTGCGGCACTTGAGGGCATACGCGTGGGCCTTGCGGACAACTGGATTCGCCATGTGCAGGATGTGCGTGATCGCCACCGCGACCTATTGGCAACCATTGCCCCGCAGTGGCGCCACGACGTGCTGTGCGAGCTCAATGCGATTGAGCAGGTGGTCAATCTTGCACAGACCACCGTCATGCTGGACGCCTGGGGCCGCGGCCAGAAGGTCCGGCTGCATGGCTGGTGCTACGGCCTGAAGGATGGCCACATCAACAATCTGCACATGACCGTGGACAGCACCGATGGGCTGGATTCACTGTACAAGGCGGCCGTCGCGGGGGTCGCCGCCGTCAAGCGGGATTGAGCCCCCGGGCGCGTCCGCTCACCAGCATGTTTCCGCAGCGGCTTGACGCTCCCCAGGCTTACGGCATTGCCAAGGCCATGATGGACGGCTTCAACCGGCACTACCGGTTGTTCCGAACCGAGTCGTCGCGGGCAAAACACCGCTTTGAAACCGCTGACTGGCACGGCCAGCAGCGGGCGCAGCGCGAGCGCATCGAGTTCTACGACCTGCGCGTGAAAGAGTGTGTGCGCCGGCTCGAAAAGGAATTCAGCGCGGGCGCGCAGCCCATGGACGTGTGGCACCAGGTCAAGCTGCACTACATCGGCCTGCTGGTCAACCACCACCGGCCCGAACTGGCCGAAACCTTCTTCAATTCGGTCACCACCAAGATCCTGCACCGCACGCATTTCCACAACGATTTCATCTTCGTGCGGCCTGCGGTCAGCACGGAGTACATCGAGAACGACGAGCCCGCCGCGCGCCCCACCTACCGGGCCTACTACCCCTCGCGCGACAACCTGCACGAGACGTTCCAGACCATCATCGAGAACTTTCAGCTGCAGCGCGAGTTCACGGACCTGCCGCGCGACACCGCCTGCGTGGTGGCGGCCATGCGTGGCAGGCTCGACAAGGTGCGGCTGCGCGCCAACTTCCAGATCCAGGTGCTCACCAGCCTGTTCTTTCGCAACAAGGGCGCCTACGTGGTGGGCAAGATCATCAACGGCTTCCACGAGGTGCCGTTTGCGCTGCCCATCCTGCATGACGACAGCGGCAGGCTCTACATCGACGCCGCACTGTTCGGCGAAGACGACCTGCAGATGCTGTTCAGCTTTGCACGCGCCTACTTCATGGTGGACATGGAGGTGCCCAGCGCCTGCGTGCAGTTTTTGCGCAGCCTCATGCCGCGCAAGCCCCGGGCCGAGATCTACAACGCCCTGGGCCTGGCCAAGCAGGGCAAGACGCTGTTCTACCGCGACTTTCTCTACCACCTGAAGCACTCCAGCGACCGGTTTCGCATCGCGCCCGGCATCAAGGGCATGGTGATGCTGGTGTTTGACCTACCGAGCTTTCCTTTCGTCTTCAAGCTCATCAAGGACTACTTTCCGCACCAGAAGGAAACCACGCGCGAGCAGGTCAAGGCCAAGTACCAGCTCGTCAAACAGCACGACCGCGTGGGCCGCATGGCCGACACGCTGGAGTACAGCGAGGTCGCCTTCCCGCGCGACCGCTTTGACGATGCCCTCATTGCCGAGATCGAAAAATTCGCCCCCAGCCAGCTCGAAATCAGTGACCGCGATGGTGACGGCCAGACCGAGGTCATCATCAAGCACCTGTACATCGAGCGGCGCATGATCCCGCTCAACATCTATTTGCAGGAAGCCTTCGACACCGGCCTGTCAGACCCGCGCGCGCGCCAGCAGATGGAGCACAGCGTCATCGAATACGGCAACGCCATCAAGGACCTCGTGGCCGCCAACATCTTTCCCGGCGACATGCTCTGGAAGAACTTCGGCGTCACGCGCAACGGCAAGGTGGTGTTCTACGACTACGACGAGATCGAATACCTCACCGACTGCAACTTCCGCCGCGTGCCCACGCCGCGCAACGAAGAAGAAGAGATGAGCGGCGAGGTCTGGTACAGCGTGGGCCCGCGCGATGTGTTCCCCGAAACCTTTGGCCCCTTCCTGCTCGGCAACGATGCCGTGCGCGAGGTGTTCATGCAGCACCACGCCGATCTGCTCGACGCTGCGTTCTGGCAGTCGCACAAAGAGCGCATCCAGGCTGGCCAGATGCTCGATGTGTTCCCCTACGACGCGGAGCGGCGCTTTGCGCAGGGCACTGCGGCTGGCTGACCGCCCGCCAAGCCCCGGTTTTCCGCCCTCCCATTTTTCCTCTGACCATTACCCAGGAGACCTTCACCATGTCCACGACCATTCAAGACCCCATCGTCATCGTCGGCGCCGCGCGTACCCCCATGGGCTCGCTGCAGGGCGACTTTTCCAGCCTGGCCGCGCACGACCTGGGCGGTGCCGCCATCAAGGCCGCCATCGAGCGCGCCGGTGTGTCGCCTGACGCCGTGGGTGAAGTGCTGTTCGGCAACTGCCTGATGGCCGGCCAGGGCCAGGCGCCCGCGCGCCAGGCCGCGTTCAAGGGCGGCCTGCCCAAGGGCGCGGGCGCCGTCACGCTCAGCAAGATGTGCGGCTCGGGCATGAAGGCCGCCATGTTTGCGCACGACATGCTGCTGGCCGGCACACACGACGTGATGGTGGCAGGTGGCATGGAGAGCATGACCAACGCCCCCTACCTGCTGCAAAAGGGCCGTGGCGGCTACCGCCTGGGTCATGACCGCATCTTCGACCACATGATGCTCGACGGCCTGGAAGACGCCTACGAAGCGGGCCGCAGCATGGGCACCTTTGGTGAAGACTGCGCGGCCACGTACCAGTTCACCCGCGAGCAGCAGGACGCGTTTGCCACCGCCAGCGTGCAGCGCGCCAAGGCGGCCACCGAGTCCGGCGCTTTCGCAGCCGAGATCGTGCCCGTCACCGTCAAGACCCGCGCGGGCGAGGCGGTGGTGTCGGTGGACGAAGGCCCCGGCAAGGTCAAGCTCGAAAAGATCGCCAGCCTGAAACCCGCCTTCAAGAAGGACGGCACCATCACCGCCGCCTCCAGCTCCAGCATCAACGACGGTGCCGCCGCGCTGGTGATGATGCGCGAGTCCACCGCCAAAAAGCTGGGCTGCAAGCCCCTGGCCCGCATCGTGAGCCACGCCACGCACGCGCAAGAGCCCGAGTGGTTTGCCACCGCCCCACTGGGCGCTACGCAGAAAGCGCTGGCCAAGGCCGGATGGGCTGTGGGCGATGTGCAGTTGTGGGAGATCAACGAGGCCTTCGCCGTGGTGCCCATGGCGCTCATGAAAGAGCTGGATCTGCCGCACGACAAGGTCAATGTGAACGGCGGCGCCTGCGCACTGGGCCACCCCATCGGTGCCAGCGGTGCGCGCATCATGGTCACGCTGATGTATGCACTCAAGGCACGCGGCTTGACCAAGGGCCTGGCCACGTTGTGCATCGGCGGCGGCGAGGCCACGGCGGTGGCGCTGGAACTCGTTTGATGCGCTAGGGAGATGGGATGATTTGGCTCTTTTCACAAGGACAGTGATGACTGCACCATCTCCCGAGATCACCGCCTTCTGGCGCGACTTTTCTGATGCCCAGGCATCGCTGCAGGCCCAGCCGCTGCGCGAGCGGGTGGAGGCGGCCAACGCGCTCATCGAGCGCCACCTCAGCGGCCTGGCGCTGGAGATGTCCGGCGACGACGACGATGTGGTGGTGGACCTCATCGTCACCGCCCATGGCCTGACAGAGAACTTTCCGCTGCTGATGCAGGTGGTGGCGGCAGCGCCTGCGCTGCAGCACTACCGCGTGCGCGCGTTTCGCGAGCGCACCACGCAGCCCGACTTTCCCATCGGCATGGAAGGTTTCGAGCTGGCCACGTCCGAGGTGCTGGTCGCGCTGGAGCAGGATGGCGGGCAGGCCGCGCTGGAGATCCGCTTCGACCGCGACATACCCGGCGACTACGCGGACCACGCGCGCAACATGGCGTTCATCATGCTCGACCATGTGCTGGGCGAATACGACTTTGCCGTGAAGGTGGGGGCGGTCGATTTTCTGGACGAGCCTGGCGACCCGCAGGCGCAGTGGATAGGGCTGCATCAGTTGCCACCGGTGTTTGATCGCTACTGGATCGAGACCCTGGGTCGCACCAGCGACTTCCCCGGCAGCGAGCAAGACTGGGCGGTCATGACGCTGGCATTTGGCGGACAGGGCGACCAAGAAGGCGATGGGCATGATGGCGCTGGCGTGCCAGAGGACATCGCCATCGTCTCGATCAACCGCAGCGCCAATGCCGTGGCCATGCGCGCCGACTTGACCTATGCGCTGACGCTGGATCTGGCAATGGGTAACCGCGACGAAAGTGCAGCCGTGCAGGCCCTGCACGACCAGGCGGCCACGTTGCTGGAGCTGCCGCAGCTGGGCATCATGGCCTACACCATGACCCGCGCAGGCCGTCGCAAGGCGGTGTACTACGTGGGTGACGAGCAACTCGCCAAACAGGCGCTGGCGCCCTTGCTGCTGCGCGACGAGGCCGAGTCGCTGGCGTTGAGCATCACCTACGACCCGGCATGGTCCGGCTATTTCGAATTCGCAGCCCATTGACCTGAAAGCCACCATGATCGAAACCCTCGAACAATTGCGTGCCCTGTATGCCGCCCCCGGCGAGCGGGCCCTGCGCAAGCAGCAACCGCAGCTGGATGTGCACTGTCAGCGCTTCATTGCCCTGTCGCCGTTCTGTGTGGTGGCCAGTGGTGGAGCCGGTGGTGCGTTGCTCGATGCCTCGCCACGCGGCGGCGCGCCGGGGTTCGTGAAGTCGCCCGACCCGCACACCCTGCTGCTGCCCGATGCGGGCGGCAACAACCGGCTCGACACCCTGACCAATCTGCTCGACGACCCGCGCATCGGTTTGCTGTTCATGATTCCGGGTGTCGATGAAACCTTGCGGGTGAACGGCACGGCGCGCCTGCGCGACGAGGCGCTGTACACCGATTTCTTCACCGCCGAGCGCCAGCGCCCAAAAATAGTGATCGAAGTGCGCGTGGCCGAGGCGTATCTGCACTGCTCCAAGGCCTTCATGCGCTCGCGGCTGTGGTCGGCTGATGCGCAGGTGGACCGCGCTGCACTGCCCACCATGGGCCAGATGATTCACGACCAGATGGGCCTCGCCACCGAGCCGGAGTCGCAGGTCGCCATGCTGCAGCGCTATCGCGCCCAACTGGCGCAGGAGCAGCAGCTCGGTGACGCCTGACGGTGTTGATGTCGATGTTGGATACTTCTATTTTGATAGCTGCTTGCGCTTGATGGATAAGCGCTAGAGCCCTATTTCATCTAAATTTTTACCCATGAAATCCATACTTGTTATCGGCGCGTCGCGCGGCATCGGGCTGGAGCTGGTGCGCCAGTACACCGAGGCGGGCCACCGCGTGATTGCCACTGTGCGCGACGATTCGGGCCGCGAGCGGGTACAGGCCCTGGGGGCCGAGGCGCTGGCCGTGGACGTGGCCAACCCTGCCAGCGTCAGCGGGCTGGCCTGGCAGCTGGACGGCGAGAAGATCGAGACTGCCTGGTATGTGGCGGGTGTCATCCGCCGCCCCAACGCGCTCACGCCGCCCACACAGCAAGACTTTGATGCCGTCATGCACACCAACGTGCTGGGCGCCATGCAGACGCTGCCGCAGGTCGCGCCCATGGTGGCCGATGCGCAGGGCGTGTTCGCGTTCCTGTCCTCGTCCATGTCGCAGATCGGCAGCGTGCCGAACAGCGGCTCGTGGCTGTACCGCACCAGCAAAGCCGCGTTGAACATGGCGGTGGCTGCAGCCCAGCATGACTACCCCAACGCCACGCTCATCACCATCGACCCCGGCTGGGTGCAGACCGACATGGGCGGCGAAGGCGCTGCGCTGACCGTGCAAGACAGCGTGCGCGGCTTGCGCGCCACCGTGGCGGGGGTGACTGCCGCCGACAAGGGCCGTTTGCTGCACCACGACGGCCGCCGCGCGGCGCACTGGTGAATTTTTTGACGAACAACGAAGACAAGCCGGAGACAACACGATGCTGCTGACCCAAGACCAGGAAATGATCCGCGACGCGGTGCGCGACTTTGCGCAAGAGCAAATCGCGCCCCACGCCGCGCGGTGGGACAAGGAACACCACTTCCCCAAAGACGTGCACCAGGGCCTGGCGGCGCTCGGCGCCTACGGCATCTGCGTGCCCGAAGAATTTGGCGGTGCCAACCTCGACTACCTCACGCTTGCGCTGGTGCTCGAAGAAATCGCGGCCGGAGACGGCGGCACCAGCACCTCCATCAGCGTGACCAACTGCCCCGTCAACGCCATCCTCATGCGCTACGGCAACGCCCAGCAAAAGCGCGACTGGCTCACGCCGCTGGCCCAAGGTCAGATGCTGGGTGCTTTCTGTTTGACCGAGCCGCATGTGGGCTCGGACGCCTCGGCGCTGCGCACCACGGCGGTGAAGCAAGGCGATGAATACGTGATCAACGGCGTCAAGCAGTTCATCACCAGCGGCAAAAATGGCCACGTGGCCATCGTCATTGCCGTCACCGACAAAGGCGCAGGCAAGAAGGGCATGAGCGCCTTCCTGGTGCCCACCAGCAGCCCGGGCTATGTGGTGGCGCGGCTCGAAGACAAGCTGGGCCAGCACAGCAGCGACACGGCGCAGATCAACTTCGACAACTGCCGCATCCCGGCCGAGAACCTGATCGGCGCCGAGGGCGAGGGCTACAAAATCGCCCTGGGCGCGCTCGAAGGCGGGCGCATCGGCATCGCCGCGCAAAGCGTGGGCATGGCGCGCAGCGCGTTCGATGCGGCGCTGGCGTATTCCAAAGAGCGCGAAAGCTTCGGCACCGCCATCTTCAACCACCAGGCAGTGGGCTTTCGCCTGGCCGACTGCGCCACGCAGATCGAAGCCGCGCGCCAGCTCATCTGGCACGCCGCCGCGCTGCGCGATGCAGGGCGCCCGTGCCTGAAGGAAGCCGCCATGGCCAAGCTGTTTGCCAGCGAGATGGCCGAGCGCGTGTGCAGCGCCGCCATCCAGACGCTGGGCGGGTATGGCGTGGTGAGCGACTTCCCGGTGGAGCGCATCTACCGCGACGTGCGTGTGTGCCAGATTTACGAAGGCACCAGCGACGTGCAGAAGATCATCATTCAGCGCGCGTTGGCCTGATGTGCTCTTGTTTTGGTAGCTGCTGGCGCTTGTGGAATAAGCGCTAGGGGCCAAAAACGCTGAATTCGATACATCCCCCGGCAAAACCCTTCGCCGTGAGCCCCAGCCCCTGATCTGGCGAAGGTGTCGTTGATGGGATGCCTGGGGTGCCGCGCTGACGCATGGCAGGCACCGGTTGCCATGGCGCCGCTTGACGCCAAGGCGACTATCCGGCGGCACCGGTGCGGGTCGCGCCGGTTGCGTGGGGCGGCGGATGGCGTCCAAGATGGTGCCTTCATCTGAACAGGAGCACCGCATGCCTTTCGCGCAAGTCAATGGCCAGAAGCTGTATTACGAAGACACTGGTGGCAACGGCCGGGTGATCATCTTCTCGCACGGCCTCTTGATGGACAGCAGCATGTTTGCCCCGCAGGTGCAGGCCCTGCGCGGCACGTGGCGCTGCATCACCTGGGACGAGCGCGGCCACGGCCAGACGGCCGACCCCGCGCGCTGCGACCCGTTCAGCTATTACGACTCGGCCAATGACCTGGCCGCACTGCTGGCGCACCTGGGTGTGCAAAAGGCGGTGCTGGCGGGCATGTCGCAGGGCGGGTATCTGTCGCTGCGTTGCGCGCTGACGCACCCTGAGATCGTGCGCGCGTTGGTGCTGATGGACACGCAGGCCCTGCCCGAAGACCCCGCAAAGATGGTGGGCCATGAGGCACTCATCAAAGCCTGGCTGGAAGGGGGGCTGTCGGACGAGATCGCCGCCGTGGTGGCCCACATCATTCTGGGCGACAACTGGCCCGGCACAGCCGCCTGGCAGGCCAAGTGGCGCCAGTCCACGCCGCCCAATCTGCTGCAGTGCTTCACCACGCTCGGTAGCCGTGACGACATCAGCGACCAGTTGGGCGCCATCACCATGCCTGCGCTGGTGGTGCACGGCACGCTCGACCACGCCATTGATCTTGCGCGCGCCCAGGCCATGGCCGACGCCTTGCCCCATGCCCAGATGGTGCCGGTGCCCGGCGGCGGGCATGCCAGCAACCTCACCCACCCAGCGCCTGTCAATGCGGCATTGGCGGCGTTTTTGGGCACGCTGCCGTAGGGCCGGTGTCCGCCCTACGGTGTTGTTGAGCGGGCACTGCCGGGGTGACGGGCCGACAGGTCGATGGACTGCTGGACCGATAGGCCGGGTTGCTGGTTTATGTCTGATCGGAGGGAAGGCGGGTGGGCCGCAGCACCACCGTGATTTGCCCGTTGACCTCGATGGTGGCGCGCGCCACCTCGTGCGCGTGCAGGCAACCGCCCGCCCGCAGCGCGGCGGCCAGGTCGCTGGGTGATATCCGCTCGTTTTGCATCAGCATTTCGTCCACCTTGCCGTCCTGCACCAGCACACGGGGGCGCCCGTCGATCAGGCGCTCGAGCCGGCGAAAGCGGTAGGTGAGGTGCGACAGCGCCACGTGGCAACCGATCAGCGTGCTGGCCGAGATCAGCCCGCCAATGAGCGAGTTGTCGCCCGCATTCATCGAGTTCTGCACGGCGTTCGACAAGATCAGCAGCAGCACCAGATCAAACGGTGCGTACTGCCCCGTCTGCCGCTTGCCCGTCAGCCGCAGGAAGATCAGCAAAAACAGATATACCACCACGCCGCGCAGCACAAACTCCCACCACGGCACACTCATTTCCCACATTGAAGACTCCTGGGTTGGCTGGGGGACAATACACGCGAGAAGCCGCTGTAGCCCTCATCGACACGGGTCGCCCGTGCCAGGCGCGGCCCTTGTTCCATCAAAGAAAGACAGGTTTTCCATGCAACGCCGCCATTTTCACCAAGCCAGTGTAATGAGTGCCCTGCTATGCGCCACATGGCAGCAAGCCTGGGCGTTGTCGCTCGGCGATCTCTCCAATGCCGATGCCTCCAGCGGCCTC
Source organism: Acidovorax radicis (assembly GCF_020510705.1). Taxonomy (NCBI): domain Bacteria; kingdom Pseudomonadati; phylum Pseudomonadota; class Betaproteobacteria; order Burkholderiales; family Comamonadaceae; genus Acidovorax; species Acidovorax radicis. The sequence goes on along the minus strand of NZ_CP075184.1, from coordinate 4,337,127 downwards.
AAGGCCGCATTGACGCAGGGCGCGCAGGCGGCGGTGTCGCTGCTGGGCCGCAACGATGGCTTTCTGGGTAACCCCAAGGTGCGCATCGGCCTGCCGGGCTATCTGGACGACGCCGCCAAGGTGATGAAGTCGCTGGGGCAGGGCAAGCGCATCGACGAACTGGTGGTGTCCATCAACCGCGCTGCCGAGGCGGCCGTGCCCATGGGCAAGGACCTGCTGGTGGGCGCTGTGCAGAAGATGACCGTCACCGATGCCAAGAACATCTTGTCGGGCGGCAACACGTCAGTCACCACCTTTTTTGCCGAGAAGACCCGCGTGCCCCTGGGCGAGCGGTTTTTGCCCGTGGTGAACGAGGCCACCGAGAAGGTCGGCCTCACGCAAAAGTACAACAGCTTTGCATCCAAGGCGGCAGGCTTCGGGCTGCTCAAGAAGGAAGACGCGAACCTGGCCCAGTATGTGACGGGCAAAACGCTCGATGGCCTGTACCTCATGATTGGTGAAGAGGAGCAGAAGATTCGTCAAGACCCCGCCGCTGCGGGCAGCGCCATCGCCAAGAAGGTGTTTGGCGCGCTGCGTTGAGTGGTGGCCGCCATGATGCCACGGCCCACCGACCCGTGCCCCTGCGGGCGCCTGGCGCCTGCGGGCCCGGGCGGCAGCAAGGGCAAAGCCGCCCCCGTGCTGCCCTATGCCGACTGCTGCGGCCGTTTTATCGACCACTGGGACACCCAGCCCGCGCCCGATGCCGAATGCCTCATGCGTTCGCGCTACACCGCCTTTGTGCGCGAGCGGGCCGACTACCTGCTGGCCACCTGGCACCCCAGCCACCGCCCGCCTGCGCTGGACTTTGACGCCGCCGCCCAATGGCTGGGCCTGGAGGTGCGCGGCCACTGGGTGCAGGACGCCGACCACGCCGAGGTCGAATTCGTCGCCCGCCACCGCTTGGGCGGCCGCGCCGTGCGCCTGCACGAACGCAGCCGCTTCGTGCGCGAAGGCGGGCGCTGGTACTACGTCGATGGCGACATGCCTCCCGTGCGTTGACCGGCCCCATCCATCATTCCCTATCGGTTTTAATGAAATTGGCCTCCAGCGCTTGCTGGGTAAGCGCTACCAGCTATGAAATTTGAAGCAATCTTGTTCGACTGCGATGGTGTGCTGGTGGACAGCGAACCCATCACCAACGGCGTGCTGTGCACCATGCTCAACGAGGCGGGCTGGGCCATCAGCGCGCAAGAGTGCATGGAGATCTTCATCGGCAAAACCGTGCGCAGCGAGGCCGCCCGCATCGAGGCGCACACCGGCCAGCCGCTGACCGACGCCTGGATGGCCCAGTTCTACGCCCGCCGCAATGCCGAACTGCAAGCGCGCCTGCAGCCCATCGTCGGTGCGGTGGATGCCGTGCGCGCTGTGCACACGCTGCTGGGTGGCCGCATCGCCTGTGCCTCGGGCGCAGACCGGCAGAAGGTAGAGATGCAACTCGCCCAGGTGGGCCTGGCCCCTTACTTTGGCGACCGCGTTTTCAGCGGCCACGAAATGCCCCGCACCAAGCCCGCGCCCGACGTGTACTTGGCCGCCGCCGCGGCGCTGAAGGTAGACCCCTCGCGCTGCCTGGTGGTGGAAGACACGGTGACCGGCGTCACCGCCGGCGTGGCCGCCGGGGCCACGGTGGTCGGCTACAGCCCGTCATCGGTAGGCCACGGCGCGCCCGAAGCCCTGCGCGCCGCAGGGGCAGTGCAGGTGATTGCCGACATGGCCTTGCTGCCTGCGTTGCTGGCATAGCGGCCGATGATCTGAGAACAGCGCCTAGCGGGCCGGGGCCAGAATCCAGTCGGCAATTTGCCCGACCACGTCGGCCTCCAGGCCGTTGAAGCCGTGGTGGGCAAATGCCGCGCAGGCATCCCCCTGGTTCTTGCCGCCGGTGGTGGTGATGAGCTGACTGCGGCGTGCGTGGGTCAGCTTGCCCATCAAGCCCGGAACTTCGGTGTACGCGCAATGCGCGCACCCATCTTGCTGGTGGTGCACCACCAACACCGGCACCTGGATTTTTTCCAGTGCCATGGCCGTCACCGGGCGCTGCTTGTCATCCGTGAGGATGGTCGCCGTCAACACCACGCCATCGGGGGCGTCTGCGCCCTGCAGTACCGTGGCCGCATAAGCCGCCGACTGCGTGCCACGGCTGGTGCCCACCAGCCACACGGGCACTTTGGCCGTGGCTTTCGCCCAGGCAATGGTCGCTTTCAAATCAGCCGCATGCTCCTCCGTTTGGCGAAAGCCGTTGAGAAACGGGGGGCGTTGCCGATCTGATGGAGCGTCCACCACCACCGCCATCAAGCCCTTGTCGGCGAATAGCTGCCGCGACCTGACGAGGAAGTTACCTTCCCCCCACTTGAACGCTCCGTTCTGAAATATCTGCAGCCCCCCATGCCCGCCCGCCAGCAGGATGACGGCGGCTTTGGGCTCTGGCGGAGTGATCACCAGCATGCGCTGCGTGACGCCGGGGCGGGTGGGCAGGTCCACCACCGTGGGTTGCTGCTGGGCCATAGCCGTGAATGACAGGGCCAGTGCTGCGATACAGATGAGTTGCTTGAACATGATGCTGCGCACTCCATAGAAACGGGGAGATGGGGAGAAAGCTCAAGGCTGCGTATCTGGCGCGGGCGTGGTGGGCACGCCTTGTTCTTCGGCCGCCCGCAGTTGCGCCACCATGGCCCGCTGGTAACCGGGCCGGGCCTGCAAACGCTGCCAATAGGCCTGGGTGGCTGGGCCAAATTGCGGAGCCAGCCCCAGGTGCTGCGCCAGCAGCAAGGCATAGCCCACCGCCACATCCGCTGCCGTAAAGCGGCCTGCGCACAGATAGTCACTGGCGCTGTGGGCCAGTGCCGTCTCTACGGCGCGCAACCGGGCCAGAAACCAGCGGCTGTAGTCCTCCACCACCTGCGGCTGCTGGCGCTCTGCAGGCTCAAAGCGCCCGTAGCGCAGCACCAGCGTCTGCGGGAAGGTCAGCGTGGCATCGCTCATGTGCAGCCAGTTCAGGTACGCGCCATACGCCGGGTGCGTGGGCGCCACATCCAGCCCTGCATCGGGGTGCGTGGCCGCCAGGTATTGGCACATGGCGGCGGATTCGGTCATGCGCACCTCGTTCGGCGCCTCGCCCTGCACCAACAGCGGCACCGTGCCCAATGGGTTCTCGTCCAGAAACCACCGCGCCTTGGCGCGGGGTGGGAAGGGCAGCATGTGGAGCTGGTAGGGCAGTTGCAGCTCTTCGAGCATCCACAGGGGGCGGAAGGAGCGGGCGCTGATGCAGTGGTGGAGGTGGAGCATGGGATGAATTAGGCGGTTCTGTGCCAGTGTGCAAAAAAGAGCTTGGCACACTCAACTGCGGTAATGCTGTCTGTCAGCAACTGCGGGTGGAGAAGGATCGGGCGAGGGGCTTCGTCCTCCTGAAATGAATGCATGAATCCAAAACACGGTCGGCCGAGTGCCGCTTGTTCCTCGGATATTTCTTGCATGCGATCCCAGCGCATCTGTCGGATGCATTGAAGCTTTTCGTGCTCTAGTTCTTGAAACCTGTGACTCTCTTGTTCTGTGAATTCGGATGGGGGCACATATGGCGGAATTCGGTGGGCAAGAGCATCACGAAATGACTTGGCGTATTCACCGTGCCAACGCGTCATGGCCTCTGAAGTGAGGTGCTCGCGCAGTTCCGCAGGAAGAAATTTCTGCGTGCTTTGCAGGAACAACCCTACGCGACGGCGATCACCGAGTCTGGATAGCAAATCGTGACGTAAAACAAAAGCCCATGCCCAGTTGTCATACAGGCCATAGAGGTTCATTACGAACGCATGCAAGTTAGTCTGTACATCTGAGAGCGCGTCGTTCGCCAGAGGGAGAGCGCTGTCTAACGGGAACAACTCGAAGACGCGTTCAAGTGCACGCTTCACTGTCTGCAGGCGACGTGCAGCGCCATGAAGCAAATGTTCTCGGACCGGAGACGCTGGTTCGAGTGCTTTGCCTTCAATCACTGTGTTCAAGATTAATGTTTGTAGATCCTGCAGAACTGCGCGCAGGCTCACGTGCATCTTCTCAATATTGGCTGGGGAATAGGACATAGGGTGTTTAGTTTGTTCGCTTCATTGCAGCTTGCATTGAGCAAATTCAGACTGTTTTCCTTTGCGCTGAGCCTGTTGCGCAGATAAAGGTTGTAAACGCGGGCATATTTTTTTTGTGTATGGCCGTCTATACCCTAACCACCCTCCGAAACTCCGCCGGCGACTGCCCCGTCCACCCCCGGAACGCCCGGATAAAACTCTTCTCGTTCTCAAACCCCGCCGCCTCCGCCACCTGCTTGATCGGCCGCTGCGTGCGGTGCAGCAGCTCCACTGCGCGGGTGCGGCGCACCTCGTCTTTCAACCCCTGCAGCGTGGCGCCTTCTTCCTTCAACTGCCGGTGCAGCGTGCGTGGCGACACATGCAGCAGCGCGGCCAGGGATTCGGCGCTGTGCTGGGGCAGGGCGTGCGTAGGCTGACCGGGCAGGGGCGCGGCCAGCAGCTGGCGCACGCGCTGCACCAGCAGGCGGTCGCGGCGGTAGTGCAGCACGGTCAGGGGCAGGGCGTGTTGCAGCATCTGGCGCAGGGCCTGCTCGTCGCGGCGCAGGGGCAGGTGCAGGTAGCGGGCGTCAAAGTGCAGGGCGGTGCGCGGCGCATTGAAGGTGACGGGGCCGCGGAACAGCACGGCGTAGGCATCGGCATGCGGCGGGGCATCAAACGCAAACTCGGCGGCCATTAGCGGGATGCGCGAGTCCACCATCCAGCAGGCCAGTCCGTGGGCATTGCGCAGTACCGACACCAGGCAGAACTCGCGCAGCGGGCCCAGGTCGCGCGCCTCGGTGATGGCCAGGGTGGCGGTGTCGCCTGCGGTGGTGAGGTGCAGGGCAATGTCGTCCGCCAGCAGGCCATGGTGGCGGCACCAGCGGGCCAGGGCCACCTGCAGCGTGGGCGAGCTGATGGATGCGCGCGCCAGCATGCCGTAGCTACCCCAGGGCAGGCGGCGGCTGAACCAGCCCAGGGCTTCGTCGTCCAGCTCCTGCATGGCGGCGTCGGAGATCTGCTCCATCTGCCAGGCGGTGATGCGGGCGCTGTCGTCGGGCAGCAGCTGCGGCGCAATCTGTGCCTGGGCCAGGGCGCGTTCGGGGCTCAGGCCGCGCCGCTCGTACGCCAGAACAATGGCGCGCACGAATGCGATGGGCGTGGCCGCAGGTGCGATGGGCGTGGCGGCGGGGGCTGCGGCGGGCGGGGGTAAACGGTTGGCGGGTGGGGTGAGCGGCTTCACGCCGCAGAGTGTGCCAGCCGTGGCACGATTTGCAACCATTGTGTCAACCCGCAGGGGGCGCAGGCTTCTATGCTTGCGAATCGCCCGCCCGCGTGTTCTTGAGGCTTGGGCCGCATGACAGAGGAGACAAACCCATGACGATTGCCGCCGCAACGAACTCCGCACCGCTGGTGGACAGCTACGCCCGTGGCGCCACCGAGGTTCCCCTGATCGAGCAGACCATCGGCGCCTTCTTTGCCGACATGGTGGCCCGCCAGCCCGACCGCGAGGCGCTGGTGAGCGTGCACCAGGGCCGCCGCTACACCTATGCCCAGTTGCAGGCCGAGGCGCAACGCCTGGCCAGTGCGCTGCTGGGGATGGGGCTGGTGCCGGGCGACCGCGTGGGCATCTGGTCGCACAACAACGCCGAATGGGTGCTGATGCAGCTGGCCACCGCACAGGTGGGGCTGGTGCTGGTCAACATCAACCCGGCCTACCGCACGTCTGAGGTGGAATACGCGCTGAACAAAGTGGGCTGCAAGCTGCTGGTGACCATGGCGCGCTTCAAGACCAGCGACTACCTGGGCATGCTGCGCGAGCTGGCGCCCGAGTGGGCGCATGGCACACCCGGTGCGCTGGAGGCGCAGCAGTTGCCCCACCTGAACACGGTGGTGTGGATCGACGTGGCCGGGCAGGGTGCCGACGAACCGGGCCTGCTGCGCTTTTCCGACCTGCTGGCGCGCGGCAACGCGGCCGACCCGCGCCTGGCGCAGATCGCAGCCACGTTGAAGGCCACCGACCCCATCAACATCCAGTTCACCAGCGGCACCACCGGCTTCCCCAAGGGCGCCACGCTCACGCACCGCAACATCCTGAACAACGGTTTCTTCATTGGCGAGTGCATGAAGCTCACGCCCGACGACCGCCTGTGCATCCCCGTGCCGCTGTACCACTGCTTTGGCATGGTGCTGGGCAACCTGGCCTGCCTGACGCACGGTGCCACCATCGTGTACCCCAACGACGGGTTTGACCCGCTGACCGTGCTGCAGACGGTGCAGGACGAGTGCTGCACCGGCCTGCACGGCGTGCCCACCATGTTCATCGCGGAGCTGGACCACCCGCGTTTTGCCGAGTTCAACCTCTGCACCCTGCGCACCGGCATCATGGCGGGTTCGCCCTGCCCCACCGAGGTGATGAAGCGCGTGGTGGAGCAGATGAACCTGCGCGAGATCACCATTGCCTACGGCATGACCGAGACCAGCCCCGTGAGCTGCCAGAGCAGCACCGACACGCCGCTGGACAAGCGCGTCTCCACCGTGGGCCAGGTGCAGCCGCACCTGGAGGTGAAGATCGTGGACCCCTACACCGGGGCCGTGGTGCCCATCGGCCAGCGCGGCGAGTTCTGCACCAAGGGCTATTCCGTCATGCACGGCTACTGGGGCGACGAGGCCAAGACCCGCGAGGCGATTGACGAAGGCGGCTGGATGCACACCGGCGACCTGGCCACCATGGATGCCGAGGGCTATGTGAACATCGTCGGCCGCATCAAGGACATGGTGATCCGTGGCGGCGAGAACATCTACCCGCGCGAGATTGAAGAATTCTTGTACCGCCATCCGCAGGTGCAGGACGTGCAGGTGGTGGGTGTGCCCGACCAGAAATACGGCGAGGAACTCTGCGCCTGGATCATCGCCAAGCCCGGCACCCAGCCCACCGAGGACGACATCCGCGCCTTCTGCAAGGGCCAGATTGCGCACTACAAGGTGCCGCGCTACATCCGCTTTGTGACGAGCTTCCCGATGACGGTGACGGGCAAGATCCAGAAGTTCAAGATCCGCGATGAGATGAAGGATCAGCTGGGCCTGGAAGAACAGAAAACCGCTTGAAAGAGCAAGAACATATGACCATTCTCGACACCCAACTCAACGCCCGCTCGGCGGACTTTCTGGCCAACGCCGCGGCCATGCGCACGCTGGTGGATGACCTGCGCGCCCAGCTTGACAAGGTCGCCCAGGGCGGCGGCGAGGCGGCCCGCGCCAAGCACACCGCACGCGGCAAGCTGCTGCCGCGCGAGCGCGTGCAAATGCTGCTGGACCCGGGCACGCCGTTCCTCGAACTCGCACCGCTGGCCGCGCTGAACATGTACAACAACGATGCGCCTTGCTCGGGCCTCATCGCCGGCATCGGCCGCGTGAGCGGTGTGGACTGCATGATCGTGTGCAACGACGCCACGGTGAAGGGAGGCACCTATTACCCGCTCACCGTCAAGAAGCACCTGCGCGCGCAGGAAGTGGCGCAGCAGAACCACCTGCCTTGCATTTACCTGGTGGATTCGGGCGGCGCCAACCTGCCCAATCAGGACGAGGTCTTCCCCGACCGCGACCACTTTGGCCGCATCTTCTTCAACCAGGCCAACATGAGCGCCATGGGCATCTCGCAGATCGCCGTGGTCATGGGCAGTTGCACGGCGGGTGGCGCCTATGTGCCGGCCATGAGCGATGAATCCATCATCGTCAAGAACCAGGGCACCATCTTTTTGGGTGGCCCGCCGCTGGTCAAAGCCGCCACGGGCGAGGTCGTCACGGCCGAAGACCTGGGCGGCGGTGACGTGCACACGCGCCAGTCGGGCGTGGCCGACCACCTGGCGCAGAACGACCTGCATGCGCTGCAGCTGGCACGCAATGCGGTGCACAATTTGAATAAAAATAAGCCTCTAGCGCCCGCAGATCAAGCGCCAGTAGCTCCTAAATTTGCAGCAGAAGAACTCTACGGCGTGATCCCCGTGGACACGCGCAAGCCCTTTGACGTGCGCGAGATCATCGCCCGCATCGTCGATGGCAGCGAGTTCGACGAGTTCAAGGCACGCTACGGCACCACGCTGGTCTGCGGCTTTGCGCGCATTGAAGGGATGATGGTCGGCATCATCGCCAACAACGGCATCCTGTTCAGCGAGTCGGCCCTGAAGGGCGCGCACTTCATCGAGCTGTGCTGCCAGCGCAAGGTGCCGCTGGTGTTCCTGCAGAACATCACCGGCTTCATGGTGGGCCGCAAGTACGAGAACGAGGGCATCGCCCGCAACGGCGCCAAGATGGTCACGGCCGTGGCCACGGCCAGTGTTCCGAAGTTCACCATCATCATCGGCGGCAGCTTTGGCGCGGGCAACTACGGCATGTGCGGCCGGGCGTACTCGCCGCGCTTCCTGTGGATGTGGCCCAACGCGCGCATCAGCGTGATGGGCGGCGAGCAGGCGGCTGGCGTGCTGGCGACCGTGAAGCGCGATGGCATCGAGGGCAAAGGCGGGCAGTGGAGCATGGAGGAAGAAGAAGCCTTCAAGGCCCCCATCCGCCGCCAATACGAAGACCAGGGCCACCCCTACTACGCCACGGCCCGCCTGTGGGACGACGGCGTGATCGACCCCGCCGACACCCGCCGCGTGCTGGCCCTGGGCCTGGCCGCCACGCGCAACGCGCCGATCGAAGACACCAAGTTCGGCCTGTTCCGCATGTAACCGCGCCGGGAGCTGCCATGGACGCTGTTGCCCACTTCACCCAGCTTGCGCGCTACAACGTGTGGGCCACGGCGCGCGTGCTCGATGCCGTGCGGGCGCTGCCCGAGGATGACTACCGGCGCGATGCGGGCCTGTTCTTCCACAGCATTCACGGCACGCTAAACCACCTGCTGGTGGGTGAGCACCATCTGTGGTTTGTGCGCTTTGCCGAAGGCATCTCGCCCAAGGTGGCGCTGGATTCCGAGGTGGAGACCGACCGCGCGCAGCTCGATGCCCGGCTGCGTGAAGGCGCTGCCCGTTGGGCGCCGCTGATCGCCTCGTTCAAGCCCGACCGCTGGAGCGGCACGCTCGACTACACCACCATGCGCGGCACGGCGGCATCGCTGCCGTTTGCGGCCACGCTGGCGCATGTGTTCAACCACGGCACGCACCACCGGGGCCAGATCACTGCGGCATTGACCGCGCTGGGCCAGCCCTGCCCCGAGCTGGACTTCGTCTACTTCTTGCAAAACCCGTCCAAGCCATGAGCCAGAACCTGTCCATCACCCAAACCGGCGCGGTGGCGCGCATCACGCTCACGCAGCCCGAGATTCGCAACGCCTTCAGCGACGAAGTCATTGCCGAGATTACCGCGGCCTTCACCGACGTGGGCAGCCGCGCCGATGTGCGCGCCGTGGTGCTGGCGGCCGAGGGGCCCGCGTTCTGTGCAGGCGCCAACCTGAACTGGATGCGCCGCATGGCCGACTACACGCGTGACGAGAACATCGCCGACGCAGGCAAGCTGGCCGAGATGCTGCGTGTGATCTACGAATGCCCCAAGCCCACGGTGGCACGCGTGCAGGGCGATGTGTATGCGGGCGGCATGGGCCTGGTGGCCGCGTGCGATATGGCCGTGGCGGTGGACACGACGGGTTTTTGCCTCAGCGAAGTGAAGCTGGGCCTCATCCCCGCCACCATCAGCCCCTATGTGATCCGCGCCATGGGCGCACGCGCGGCGCACCGGTATTTCCTCACCGCCGAGCGCTTTGATGCCGCCGAGGCGCTGCGCATCGGCTTCGTGCATGAAGTGGTGGCCGCAGACCAGCTCGATGCCAAGGTCGATGAGCTGCTCAAAGCCCTGACCACCGCCAGCCCCAACGCCGTGCGCGTGTGCAAGAAGCTGGTGATGGATGTGGCAGAGCGCGAGATCAACGCAGGCCTGATCGCCGCCACCGTGCAGGGCATTGCCGACATCCGCGCCAGTGACGAGGGCAAGGAAGGCGTGCAGTCTTTCTTGAACAAGCGCAAGCCGAACTGGTTGGGCTGATCGGTACCGGCCATGGACACCCTCTGGTTCAACATCGTGCAGTGGCTCCACACGCTGGGGCTGCATGTGGATGGCGGCACTGCGCGCGCCGTGGGCGACGCGGCGGCCACAGCAACTGCAAAACTCGACATGCCCAGCCTGCTGGCGCTGGCCGCCGCACTGGGCTGGGCCAGCGGCTTTCGGCTGTACGCCGTGGTGTTCCTCGTCGGCATGATGGGCGTGCTGGGCTGGATGCCCCTGCCCCCCGGCCTGGCCATGCTGCAGCACCCGCTGGTGCTGCTGGTCAGCGGCTGCATGCTGATGGTGGAGTTTTTTGCCGACAAGGTGCCCTGGGTGGACAGCGCCTGGGACGCCATCCACGCCTTCATCCGCGTACCCGCTGGCGCTGCCTTGGCGTACGGCGTGTTCGGCGCCGACAACGCCACCATGGCCGTCGTCGCGGGGCTGCTGGGCGGCTCGCTGTCGGCCACGGCGCTGGCCACCAAGATGACCACGCGCGCGGCGATCAACACCTCGCCCGAGCCGTTTTCTAACTGGGGTATGTCGTTCTTTGAAGACGGCCTGGTGGTGGCCGTGTTGTGGCTGGCCACGCAGCACCCGGTGGCGTTTGGTATCGCGCTGGTCGTGATGGTGGTCGTGTCGGTGCTGCTGCTGGTGGTGCTGTTCAAGTTTTTGCGCGCCGTGGTGCGGCGCTTGTCCTCACTCTTTTCTGGTTCTGCCAAGGTGGCTTAAATGTTTACAAAAATTTTGATTGCAAACCGGGGTGAGATCGCTTGCCGTGTGGCCGCGACCGCCAAGCGCCTGGGCGTGAAAACCGTCGCCGTGTACTCCGATGCCGACGCCCAGGCCAAGCACGTGGCCGTCTGCGACGAAGCCGTGCACATCGGCGGCAGCGCGCCCAAGGACAGCTACCTGCGCTGGGAGCGCATCATTGCCGCTGCCAAAGCGACGGGCGCGCAAGCCATCCACCCGGGCTACGGCTTCCTGAGCGAGAACGAAGACTTCGCCAAGGCCTGTGCCGACGCAGGCCTGGTCTTCATCGGCCCCCCCGCCAGCGCCATCAATGCGATGGGCCTGAAGGCCGAGTCCAAGCGCCTTATGGAGCAGGCCCAGGTGCCCCTGGTGCCGGGCTACCACGGCGCTGACCAGGACCCGGCGCTGCTGCAACGCGAGGCCGACCGCATTGGCTACCCGGTGCTCATCAAGGCCAGCGCGGGCGGCGGTGGCAAGGGCATGCGCGCGGTGGACAAGGCCGAGGACTTTGCGGCGGCGCTCGAGTCGTGCAAGCGCGAGGCCATCAACAGCTTTGGTGACGACGCGGTGCTGGTGGAGAAATACGTGCAGCGCCCGCGCCACATTGAGATCCAGGTGTTTGGCGACACGCACGGCAACTGCGTGTACCTGTTCGAGCGCGACTGCTCCGTGCAGCGCCGCCACCAGAAGGTGCTGGAGGAAGCGCCTGCGCCAGGCATGACGGCCGAGCTGCGCGCCCGCATGGGCGAGGCTGCGGTGGCTGCCGCGCGGGCGGTGAACTACGTGGGCGCGGGCACGGTGGAGTTCATCGTCGAGCAGCCCGGCGGCTACGACGCGCCCGAGCAGATGAAGTTCTACTTCATGGAAATGAACACGCGCCTGCAAGTGGAGCACCCCGTGACCGAGGCTATCACCGGCCTGGACCTGGTGGAGTGGCAGTTGCGTGTGGCCTCTGGCGAACCGCTGCCACTGAAGCAGGAAGATCTGCGCATCCACGGCCACGCCATCGAGGCGCGCATTTGCGCCGAGAACCCCGACAACAACTTTCTGCCCGCCACCGGCGCGCTCAATGTGTATTCGCTGCCCGAGTGTGTGACCTTCGAACGCGCGAATGGGAGCGACACGGGTGTCGCGGTGCGCGTCGACTCCGGCGTGCGCCAGGGCGATGCGATCAGCCCGTTCTACGACTCCATGGTGGCCAAGCTCATCGTGCACGGCGACACGCGCGAGCAGGCGCTGGCGCGTCTGGATGAAGCGCTGGCGCAGACCCACATCGTGGGCCTGGCAACCAATGTGCAGTTTTTGCGCCGCGTGGCGCGCACCGATGCGTTTGCCAAGGCGCAACTGGACACCGCGCTCATCCCGCGCGAGCAGGCCGTGCTGTTCCACCAGGAGCCCGTGGGCCTGCCGCTGGCCGCTGCCGCTGCCGTGGCGCAGACCCTGCTGCACGAGCGCGCCAGCGAAGGCGTGGACCCGTTCAGCCGCCGCGACGGGTTCCACACGCATGGCGTGGTGCAGCGCCGCTTTGAATTCGAATTTGGTGGCGAGCACGCCAAGGCGCTGCTGACTTATGAGCGTGGCGGCAATCTGCACTTGGCCGTGGGCGAAGGCGATGCTGCCGCGGCCGGGCCGCTGGTGTTTTCTGCGCGGGCCGACGGCATTGAGCTGCAGTTTGCCGGCCAGCGCACCCGCGCTGCCGTGTATGCGCAGGGCGAGGTGGACCACATATTCACCCCGCTGGGCGCCACGCAGATCACCGCCATCGACCTGCTGGCCCATGCGGGCGAGGCAGCGGCCGAAGGCGGGCGCCTCACGGCCCCCATGCCCGGCAAGGTCGTGTCGTTTGCCGTGAAGGCGGGCGACGCCGTGACCAAGGGCCAACCGCTGGCGGTGATGGAAGCCATGAAGATGGAGCACACCATTGCCGCCCCGGCCGACGGTGTGGTGCAGGAGCTGCTGTACGCGCCCGGCGACCAGGTGACCGAAGGGGCAGAGCTGCTCAAGCTTTCCGCTGCGTGACAGCACGTAGCGGCAGGGCGCTGTACGCTCGGCAGCCATGAAGATCACTTTTTGCTGTACCGACACCAAGGCCGAGCCCTGGCTGCAAGGCCTGTCCGCCGCATTACCCGGCGCTGATATTTCCGTGTGGCAACCGGGCGCGCCGCAGGCCGACCACGCCGTGGTCTGGGCGCCGCCCCAGCAGTTCATGGACGAGCAAGCGGGCCTCAAGGCGCTGTTCAACATCGGCGCGGGTGTGGATGCGCTGCTCAAGCTGCGCCTACCGCCCCAAGCCCTGGTGGTGCGCCTGGACGATGCAGGCATGGCCGTGCAAATGGCCGAATATGTGTGCCACGCCGTGATCCGCCATTTCCGCGAGTTCGACGGTTACGAGGCCGACATGGCGGCCGGGCGTTGGGGCTACCGCAAGCCCCGCATGCGCAGCGATTACCCCATCGGCGTGATGGGCCTGGGCGTGCTGGGCGAGCGCGTGGCCAAGGCGCTGGCGCAGTTTGACTTCCCCATCAACGGCTGGAGCCGCAGCCCTAAGGCGATCGATGGCGTGCGCGCCTTCACGGGTGCGGACCAGTTCAACGACTTTCTTGCCGCCAGCCGCGTGCTGGTCAACCTGCTGCCCCTCACACCTGACACTGTCGACGTCATCAACAAGGACACACTGGGCCGCCTGTTGCCCGGCGCCTACGTGATCAACGTGGCGCGCGGTGCGCACCTGGTGGATGAAGACCTGCTTGCCGCCATAGCCAGCGGCCATGTGGCCGGCGCCACGCTCGACGTATTCCGCACCGAGCCGCTGCCCGCAGGCCACGCGTTCTGGAACCACCCCCGCATCACCATCACCCCGCACACCTCGGCGCGCACGCTGCGCGACGAGAGCATTGCGCAGATCGCACGCAAGATGGCGGCACTGCAGCGGGGCGAGGTGGTGGCGGGCATCGTCAACCCTGCACGCGGCTACTGAGACTGCTTTCGCGTGCTTTCAACCCTTTGAGGCTTTCCATGATTTCCTCCATTCCCTCTCGCGTGCGGCTCATTGATGTGGGCCCCCGCGACGGCCTGCAGAACGAGAAAACCCCCGTGCCCGCCGCCGTCAAGGTGGAGCTGGTGCACCGCCTGCAAGCGGCGGGGCTGCAGGAGATTGAGGTCACCAGCTACGTGTCGCCCAAATGGGTGCCGCAGATGGGCGACAACCACGAGGTGATGAGCGGCATCGCGCGCCAGCCGGGTGTGGCGTACTCGGTGCTCACGCCCAACCTCAAGGGTTTTGAGGCAGCCGTGCTTGATAAGCCCGACGAGATCGTGGTGTTCGGCTCGGCCAGCGAGGCCTTCAGCCAGCGCAACATCAACTGCAGCATTGCCGAGAGCATCGAGCGCTTTGCTCCCGTGGTGCAGGCCGCGCTGGCAGCAGGCATCCGTGTGCGCGGCGCCATGAGCTGCACCGTGGGCTGCCCGTACGAAGGCGATATTGCCCCTGAGCGCGTGGCGTACCTGGCGGGCCTGCTCAAGGGCATTGGCGTGCAGCGCGTGGACGTGGCCGACACCATCGGCGTGGGCACGCCGCGCAAGGTGCAGAAGGCGCTGGAGGCGACGCTGCAGCATTTCGGTATCGACGACGTGTCGGGCCACTTTCATGACACCTACGGGCAGGCGCTGTCCAACACGCTGGCCGCGCTGGAGCTGGGCGTGTGGAACTTCCAGTCGTCCGTGGCCGGGCTGGGCGGCTGCCCCTATGCCAAGGGAGCCACCGGCAATGTGGCCACCGAAGACGTGGTGTACATGCTGCAGGGCATGGGCATCGAGACGGGCATCGACCTCGACAAGCTCATCGACGTGGGCGCGTACATCAGCGATTTCCTGGGCCGCAAGCCCAACTCCCGCGCTGCCAATGCCTTGCTGACCAAACGCGCGGGCTGAACGTTCGGGTTGTTCAGTGCGTGATTTCAGCTGCTGCCGGCGATGCGGCCTGAGTGGATGAGCTACCGCTCGGTTAAGCAGGGCATGTCGTGCTTGCGGAGATTTGCGTAAAAGAAGACGCCTCGTTGTCGTTGGTTTCGCATTTCCATAAGAGCGGCGCTTCGGGTAGAAGGGCTGCTGATGGTGTTGCTTTTGTGCATAAATTGTAAAAGGTGGAGCGATTCAACTGGCGTGAGCCAGTCACGGTTACATAAAATTCAGGTAGGTTTGTATCGGCCGTGGCGGACACCCCGACCAAGCCGAGACATCACCACCCCTTGATAGATAAAAGCATAAAAGGAAATCTCATGCAAAAGACGAATCGTTTGGCACTGGCTGTGCTGGCTCTCCTGGGCAGCACTGCTGCTTTCGCTCAAAGCAGCGTCACGCTGTATGGCCGCGTGAACACCACGGTGGAACGCCAAGAAGTGGGCGACGTCAAGACCACCGGTCTGTACAACAACTCTTCGCGTTTCGGCTTCAAGGGCACGGAAGATTTGGGTGGTGGTCTGAAGGCTGGTTTCCAACTGGAAAGCGGTTTCAACTCTGACACCGGTGCTTCGGCAGCGACCTTCTTCGGTCGTCAAAGCGAAGTGAACCTGTCGGGCAATTTTGGTGCTGTGCGCCTGGGTCGTTTCACTGCCGAGTCCTACTACGCAACCGCTGACTACGTCAGCATGCACAACCATGATACCGGCTCGTCGTCCGATGCGTTCTACGCCTATGTGATGCCCGATGCCAACAAGATCGCTTACCGCACGCCCACGTTCGGTGGCCTGACGGTTGACGCTGCCGTGGCTCTGCACGAGCAAGCGGTGGGCGGCAAGAACGCGTTTGACCTGGCTGCCAACTACAACATGGGCCCTCTGGCTCTGGGCGCTGGCTACTCCAAGCAAGGCGACGTGAACCAGTTCGCAGTGCGCGCTCTGTACACCTTCGGCGCTTTTGCTGTGGGTGGTTACATCCAGCGTGACGAAGATGCTTACGTGCTGAATGGAGGCAAGCGCAACACGTTCCGTCTGGCTGGTGCCTATAACCTGGGCGCTTCGGAATTCCACGTGAACGTCGGCCGTGCTGGCGAGTACAAGAACGTGAACGACAGCGATGCAACGCAGTACACCTTGGGCTACAACTACAACCTGAGCAAGCGCACCAAGGTTTATGGTTACTATACCCACGTGAACAACAGCCGCAATGCGGCTTACATGTCCAACGTTGCTGGTGCTGATTTCAGCTCCGTGGCAGTGGGCATTCGCCACAACTTCTAATGGAAGTTTGATCTCAGCAACCTGGTGGGCTGAGAGTTAAGTTCAAAAGAAAAAGGCCTCGCATCCCCTCCAAGGGGAGCGAGGCTTTTTGCGTTTTTGCGCCCGTTTTTTTCGGCGTTTGGCCAGCCGTCGGAAAATCCGGTAAAAGGGGGCGACGAAAGCGGGTGGGTGCGCTCAGCGCTGCACCGTCCGCCAGCCTATAAACCCCTGTATCTCTTCCGCACCTCATGAAGCCCTTGCCAGACACCGTGCAGCGCGTTGCCGCACAATTGCAGGCCCTTGGCCATCCTCACCCACCGCAAATGCTCGACGATGCGGCACGCACAGCGCGCCAGGCGGCCGATGCGCTGGATATTGAGGTCGGTCAGGTGGCCAAGAGCATCATCTTTCGACGCAAAGGCGACGATGCGGCCGTGTTGGTCATTGCGTCAGGCGACCGCCGCGTGGATGAGCGAAAAGTGGAGGCCCTGGTGGGCAAGATCGGCCGGGCAGATGCCGAATTTGTGAAGGCACGCACCGGGTTCTCGATTGGCGGTGTGGCGCCGCTTGCCCATGCCATGCCCGGTGTGGTGTTGATTGACCGCGAGCTGCTGCGCTTTGAGGTACTGTGGGCCGCAGCGGGCCATCCGCACGCGGTGTTCCCGCTCTCGCCAGCAGATCTTGAGCGCCTCACAGGGGCTCCGCTGGCCGATGTCACCGAATCGGTGACCGAATCTCCCGCTGTGCCATGAGTGCTATGCAAACAATAGCTGCTCACGCAAACAGATTAAGCGCCGCAGGCTATTTTGATCTAAATTCTGACGAAGTCGTGCCTTCACCCTGTGTGTCGGTCTGCCGCATGGCGGAAGACGGCAGTGTGTGCGAGGGATGTTTTCGCACCCTGGACGAGATCCGACGTTGGTCGGGGCTCGATACCAAGGCGCGGCGCATAGTCTGGGCACGCCTGCTGCAGCGGGCGGGCGCGCCTGTGCCAGAGACCTTAGCGACTGCAAAGTAGCCATGAAGCACATCACGTTCTATCTGGATTTCGTTTCGCCCTATGCGTGGCTCGCGTTTGAGCGCTTGCCAGATGTGCTGGAGGGGCTGAACTACAGCGTCGTCTACAAGCCCGTATTGTTGGGGGCCCTGCTGCAGCAGCATGGCAATCCGGGGCCGGCGGGCATCGCCCCCAAGCGCGCGTGGACCTACCGCCACGTAACCTGGCTTGGACACGCGCAGGGCACACCGCTGCAGATGCCCGCGCGCCATCCGTTCAACCCCTTGCCTTTGCTGCGCCAGTCGCTCGCCTGCAGCGACGATGGCGGCATCAACCGTTTTGTGGCGGGCACTTTGTTGCGCCACGTGTGGCAAGGCGGGCAGGATGCGCTGGATGCGCAGCGGCTTACAGCGTTGGCCGCAGAGCTGTCTCAGCAGCAACGGCCAGGGCAAGACGCTACCAGCGATCTGCCCAAAGCGCTGCTGCGGGCCAACACCGAGGCTGCCCAGGCTGCTGGCGTGTTTGGCGTGCCTGCGTTCGAGGTGGATGGCAAGCTGTTCTGGGGGCTGGATGGCTTGCCCATGCTGCGCGCTTATCTCGACGGCGATGCCTGGTTTGATGGGCCCGACTGGGATGCCGTCAGTCAGCTTGCATCGGGCCTTCCGCCCCAAAACAAGGACACTCCCGCATCCTGAAAGTGTCCCCGAGGGTTTCACCCTAAGTTGTCAGAGACCGGTCAGTTTGGTGAAAGGTCTTGTTGGTTTCGCGTCAGAGCGCGGTCAGTGCTATCTCCAAGAATGCATGTAGCCCGCCGCTGTGCGGTCTGAATAACCAATAGGAGACAAATACCATGGCAACTGTTCATCCCGCGCCCCGGCCGATGACGGCGGAAGAGAGGAAGGTCATCTTCGCGTCGTCACTCGGAACCGTTTTCGAGTGGTACGACTTTTATCTTTACGGCTCGCTCGCGGCCATTATCGCCAAGCAGTTCTTCAGCGGGCTTGACGCTGGCTCGGCCTTCATCTTCGCGCTGCTGGCGTTTGCTGCGGGCTTTATTGTTCGTCCTTTCGGTGCCATCTTCTTTGGCCGCCTGGGTGACATGATCGGTCGCAAATACACGTTCCTGGTCACTATCCTGATCATGGGCCTGTCCACCTTCATCGTGGGTATCTTGCCCAACTATGCGTCGATTGGCGTGGCCGCTCCGGTCATTCTGATTGCCCTGCGCATGTTGCAGGGTCTGGCGCTGGGTGGCGAGTATGGTGGTGCAGCGACCTATGTGGCCGAGCACGCACCCCACGGCAAGCGCGGTGCTTACACGGCCTGGATTCAAACCACGGCCACGATGGGCCTGTTCCTGTCGCTGATGGTGATTCTGGGAACGCGGACCATCCTGGGTGAAGCCGCTTTTGGCGACTGGGGCTGGCGTGTTCCCTTCATCGTGTCGATCCTTTTGCTGGCGGTGTCGGTGTGGATCCGTCTGTCGATGAATGAATCGCCTGCGTTCCAGAAAATGAAGGCCGAGGGCAAGACTTCCAAGGCGCCCCTGACCGAGTCTTTCGGCCAGTGGAAGAACCTCAAGATCGTGATTCTGGCGTTGGTGGGTTTGACCGCCGGCCAGGCCGTTGTCTGGTACTCGGGCCAGTTCTATGCGCTGTTCTTCCTGACGCAGGCGCTCAAGGTCGATGGTGCTGCTGCCAACATCTTTGTGGCGGTGTCGCTGTTGATCGGTACGCCGTTCTTCCTCGTGTTCGGCGCGCTGTCCGACAAGATCGGCCGCAAGCCCATCATCTTGGCTGGCTGCCTGCTGGCTGCGCTGACATATTTCCCGGTTTTTGAAGCACTCACCAAGGCGGCCAACCCCGCACTGGCAGAAGCGCAAGCCAAGAACAAGGTCACGATCACGGCCGACCCTAACGAGTGTTCGTTCCAGTTCAACCCCACTGGCACGTCCAAGTTCACCAGCTCCTGCGATATCGCCAAACAAGTGTTGGCGGGCGCTTCGGTGAGCTACGACAACGTCGACGCACCTGCAGGCACTGTGGCTACGATCAAGATCGGTGAAGTCGCCATTCCCTCGTACGCCAGCAAGGGCCTGAGCGCTGATGACGCCAAGAAGAAGGACGCAGAGTTCAAGAAGCTCGTGGCCGAAGACCTGAAGACGGCGGGTTACCCCACCAAGGCAGACCCCGCCCGTATCGACAAGGTGATGGTCACCATCATCCTGACCTACCTGGTGCTTTTGGTGACCATGGTGTATGGCCCCATTGCCGCCATGCTGGTGGAAATGTTCCCGACCCGCATCCGCTACACATCGATGTCCTTGCCGTACCACATTGGTAACGGCTGGTTCGGCGGCTTGCTGCCCACGACGGCGTTTGCGATCGTGGCCCAGACCGGCAACATGTACAACGGCCTGTGGTACCCCATCATCATCGCCGCAGTGACGGTGGTGATTGGTGGACTGTTCATCAAGGAAACCAAGGACGTTGACATCTACGCCAACGACTGATCGGCGTTAACCAACCGATGTGCAGGGCCCGCCTCGCAAGGGGCGGGCCCTGTGTTCCATCAAGGGGCTTGAAGGCCGGTCGGCAGGGGTGTATTGCCCGTGCCGCCAGTGCGCAGAGTCGTTGCACTGCCTCTGATTCTGGCCGCGCCCTGTCAGGCTACAGGCCCCTTGATTGAACAAAACCATCGAAGGAGTTTGATATGTGGAAGATAGTGGTTGGCTTCGTCGTGTTTGCGGCGCTGTCCATGTACGTCATCATCAACGCGGGCGACAAGGCCGACATGGGGGGCGAGAAACACGGCGCCGATGCGGTGCATGCGCCAGACGCGCCAGCAAGCAATACGGCGCCTGCGGCGGCTCCAGCCCCGGCTGCCAGTGCGCAGTGATCAATCTGTGATGCGACGCGGTCCGGCCTACCAGGTCCAAAGCGTTTCAGTTGACAGCGTCGCTGTGTGCGACGGGCATTGAATACGTTTTGATCGTCAAGGGATACGCCCGAAAAGCCTGGTGCCGTGAAGGCTCCGGGCTTTTTTGTGTGGCATTGGTGCCTTGACCCGCAGAAAGACATAGGCCCGGACAAAACCGGGCCTATGGCATGTCAGAGCAGAAACGGTCAGCGGCGGAATCTGCCGTCCGTGCCAATGATGGAGAGGTCTGCAAAATCCAGCCCGGTATGGTCCTCGGGGCTGTAGTTCACCTCCAGGCCTCCGAGGTCAAACTTGCGAATGCTCTCAAGGGCGGCCTGGATCTTTTCGCGGCTGGGTTTGGGCCCCGCGCGCTTGAGACCCTCGACCAACACCTTGGCCGCTGCAAACCCTTCGAGCATGGCGGGCGAGATCTCCGCCATCCCCTTGGCCTTGGCCAGCTCTTGCGCTTCTTTCACCATGGGGTAGGTCACGGCCCGCTCATTGGGGTACACCTGCGTGACGATCACGCCACGGGCATTGGCTCCCAGGCTCTTAATGAATCCGCCAGACGCGTTGTTGGACAAGGTCACGATTTGCGCCGCAGACCCCGCCGCCCTTAGTGCCGCGCCCGCGTCCACCACCGCAGAGCCCGAGGCGATCATCAACACCGCTTGCGCGTCGGCTTTGGTCACCTTGTTGGCAATCGGTGCAAAGTCGGGTTTGGCACGGTTGAACTTTTCGAGCACCACAGGCGTGAGTTTGGCTGCCGTCAGGCCTTTTTCAGCGCCCATCACGCCATCGGCCCCAAAGCTGTCGTCGGCATACATCACGGCGATGCGGGTGATGCCCATCGACGCCAGGTGGGTCATGGCCTTTTCAGCTTCGCGCTGGTAAGTGGCGCGCACGTTGAACACGTTTTTGCGCACCGGCTGGTGCAGCACCATTGCCCCGGTCGAGGGGCCCACCAGTGCCACGCCGTGTTTTTCAAGCAGCGGGATGATGGCCTCGGTGTGCGGGGTGCCCCGGTTCAGGAACATCACGGACACGTTGTTTTCTTCGATCAGCTTGCGCGCATTTTCAGCAGCGAGCTTGGGGTCAAATTTGTCGTCTAGAGAAATCAACTCGATCTTCTGGCCGTTGACGCCCCCTTTGGCGTTGATGGCATCGATATATAGCAGTGCGCCATCGGTCGTTTCTTTCACCCCGGCCGCCACCTGGCCCGTAAACCCCGCCGTCTGGCCGACCAGAATCTGGGCCTGGCACGCGGTACCTAGCGAAAGCACCAGGGCCGCGCCGGCCCACAGTTGTTGCCATTGTTTCACGGGGGTCTCCTCCTATGTCTACACAAAGGGGGCAGTCTACGTGCATGCAGCGCAGGCGTCTCGAGGGTTTTTTCGGAGTGCACCCTTCCAAACCACGCTCTTTGCACCACATCAACATCACCACAATGCGTTTTGAGGGTAATCCGGCGTGCTCGGCGCACTGGGCCCATGCTCCCTAGAATCTTCTGCCTCACACCCGAAAGACCGTTTCCATGACCCAGGGACTGATCCGTATCCGCGGCGCACGCCAGCACAACCTCAAGAACCTGGATCTGGACATCCGCACCGGCGAACTCACGGTGGTCACGGGCCCCAGCGGCTCGGGCAAATCCAGCCTGGTGTTCGACACGCTCTATGCCGAGGGCCAGCGTCGTTACGTGGAAACCTTCAGCGCCTATGCGCGCCAGTTCCTCGACCGCATGGACAAGCCCGCCGTCGACAAGGTCGAGGGCGTGCCCCCGGCCATTGCCATCGACCAGACCAATCCCGTGCGCTCCAGCCGCTCCACGGTGGGCACAATGACGGAGTTGAACGACCACCTGAAGTTGTTGTTCGCCCGTGCAGGTCAGTTGTTTGACAAGCAGACGGCGCAGCCCGTGCGGCACGACACGCCCGAGACCATCTATACAGAACTGCAGCGACGCAGCACCGAAGCCGGAGACCCGCGCATCGTGCTGACTTTTCCGGTGGAACTGCCCGGTGGCACCAGCGCGGAGCAGGTTGAGCAATGGCTGTCGGCCAGCGGCTTCACCAAGGTGCAGGCCGAGCGCGAGGTGGCCACGCCCACCGGCCCGCGCAAGGTGCTGGATGTGGTGGCTGACCGGTTTCGACTGGGCAATGCCGAGAAGGCGCGGGTGATCGAGGCGATTGAGGTGGCACTCAAGCGCGGCACAGGTCGCTTGAATGTCTATGTCATCCCCCAACCCGTTCAGCCTGAGCCTGTCGAAGGCCGGGACAGTGTTTCGACTAGCTCAACCCGAACGGAGGCAGGAGCACTAACGCCGGAACTCTGGCGCTTCTCCACCGGCCTGCACTGCCCCGACAGCGACCTGCGCTACAGCGATCCCATTCCCTCCGCCTTCTCGTTCAACTCCGCCGTGGGCGCGTGCGACAGCTGCCGGGGTTTTGGCCGCGTGATCGGGGTGGACTATGGCCTGGTCATCCCCAACGACAAGCTCACGCTGCGCGCGGGTGCCATCAAGACCATCCAGACCCCTGCCTGGAAAGAGGCGCAGGACGACCTCATGCGCCACGCCGAGACGGCCGGCATCCCGCGCGACACGCCCTGGTACAAGCTCACCGACGACCAGAAGAAATGGGTCATCGGTGGCGCGCCCGGCTACAAGGACGGGCAGTGGAGCAAGCAGTGGTATGGCATCAAGCGCTTCTTTGAGTACCTGGAAAGCAAGGCCTACAAGATGCACATCCGCGTGCTCTTGTCCAAGTACCGCAGCTACACGCCATGCCCCACCTGCGCGGGTGCGCGGCTCAAAACCGAAAGCCTGCTCTGGCGCATCGGCCGCAAGGAAGATGACGATGCGGTGCTGGAGCCCGGCAAGCGCTTCATGCCCGAGGGCGTTTTGTGGTCGCGCAAACAGCTAGAAGCGCTGCCTGGCCTGTGCCTGCACGACCTGATGCTGCTGCCCATCGACCGCCTGCGCCAGTTCTTTGCGCGCATGCAATTGCCGGTGGGTGACGATGCCAAGGGCGGTGACGCACAGGCACTGAAGCTGCTGCATGAAGAGATCACCACGCGCCTCAAGTACCTGTGCGATGTGGGTATTGGTTACCTCACGCTCGACCGCCAAAGCCGCACGCTCAGTGGCGGCGAGGTGCAGCGCATCAACCTCACAACGGCGCTAGGCACCTCGCTCGTCAACACGCTGTTTGTTCTCGACGAGCCCAGCATCGGCCTGCACCCGCGCGACATGCACCGCATCACCGAGGCCATGCTGCGCCTGCGCGATGCGGGCAACACCCTGGTGGTGGTGGAGCACGACCCCGCCGTGATGCTGGCGGCCGACCGCATGATCGACATGGGCCCCGGCCCGGGCCGCCTGGGCGGGCAGATCGTGTTCGACGGCACCACGGCCGATTTGCGCAACGCAGACACGCTCACCGGCGCCTACCTGGGTGGGCGCAAACATGTGGGCTTTGGCTTCAAGCGCATGGTGACCGAAGCCACCCCTCGCCTCATCCTCGAAGGCGCGCGCGAGCACAACCTGCAGAACGTGTCGGTCGAGTTCCCGCTGCAGCGCCTCGTCACCGTGACCGGCGTGAGCGGCTCCGGCAAGTCCAGCCTGATCCAGGACGTGCTGGCCCCCGCACTGCTGCGCCACTTTGGCAAGGCCACCGACACGCCCGGCGCGCACGACCGCATGCTGGGCGCCGACCATCTGTCGGATGTCGTGTTTGTCGATCAATCCCCCATCGGAAAAACCGCTCGATCCAACCCCGTGAGCTACGTGGGCGCGTGGGACAGCATCCGCGAACTGTTTGCCGTGGCGCCGCTGTCCAAGCAGCGCAGCTACACCGCCGCCAAGTTCAGCTTCAACAGCGGCGACGGGCGCTGCCCCACCTGCGGGGGCTCGGGCTTTGAGCATGTGGAGATGCAGTTTCTGAGCGACGTGTACCTGCGCTGCCCCGATTGCGACGGCAAGCGCTACCGTCCCGAGATTCTGGAGATCACCATCGAGCGGGGTACCGAAGGGCCCTCCGGTAGCCGCCGCAGCCTCAACGTGGCGGACGTGCTCGCCCTCACGGTGGCCGAGGCGGCGGACTTTTTTGCCAATGACCGCGATGTGATCCGTGCGCTGCAGCCCATTGTGGATGTGGGGCTCGAATATGTGGCGCTGGGCCAGCCCGTGCCCACGCTGTCCGGCGGCGAGGCGCAGCGCCTCAAACTCGCGGGCTTCCTGGCCGAGGCCGCACGCAGCGCATCCAAATCACGCCAGACCGTGGCGCGCAAGGGCACGCTGTTCCTGTTCGACGAGCCCACCACCGGCCTGCACTTTGACGACATCGCCAAGCTCATGCGCGCGCTGCGCAAGCTCATCGACGCGGGGCACTCACTCATCGTCATCGAACACAACCTGGACGTGATCCGCGCGAGCGACTGGCTCATCGACCTCGGCCCCGAGGGCGGTTATGCCGGTGGGCTCATCGTGGCCGAAGGCACACCCGAGGACGTGCGCCAACACGCCACCTCGCACACCGGCCTGGCGCTGCGCGAGTACGAGTTGACGCTGGGCGTGGGCGGACACTCGGTGCACGAGAAAGCGGCGGTGCTACGAAAATCAGAGCGGCTGGCGCTTATGGATAAAGCGCCAGAGGCCAAAAATGCCATACAAATCGTCAACGCCAAGGAGCACAACCTCAAGAACCTGAGCGTGGACATCCCACGCGGCAAGTTCAACGTGGTGACGGGCGTGAGCGGCTCGGGCAAGTCCACGCTCGCGTTCGACATCCTGTTCAACGAAGGTCAGCGGCGTTACCTCGAATCGCTCAACGCCTACGCCCGCAGCATCGTGCAGCCCGCAGGGCGGCCCGAGGTGGATGCCGTGTACGGCATTCCGCCCACCGTCGCCATCGAGCAGCGCCTGTCGCGCGGCGGGCGCAAGTCCACCGTGGGCACGACCACTGAGGTGTGGCACTTCCTGCGCCTGCTGTACGTCAAGCTCGGCACGCAGCACTGCACCAAAGACGGCGCCGCCGTGCAGCCGCAAACCCCCGAGAGCATCGCGGCCCAGCTGCTCACGCATTTCCGCGGGCAGCACATCGGCCTGCTCGCGCCGCTGGTGATGAACCGCAAAGGTGTGTACACCGAGCTGGCCGACTGGGCGCGCCCGCGTGGCTACACCCACCTGCGCGTGGATGGCAATTTTTTGCCAACCACCAACTTTCCGCGCATCGATCGCTTCAAGGAGCACACCATTGAGCTGCCTGTTGCCAGCCTTGATGTGTCGCCCGAGAACGAAGCCCAGCTCCGCAAGGCACTGGCCGACGCGCTCACCCACGGCAAGGGCGTGGTGCATGTGCTCAGCAGCATTGGCACGCTGGCCGCCGCCATGGAAAACGGTGCGCCCACAGCGGGCATCGGCCATTTGCATGCGTTCTCTACCAAGCGCGCCTGCCCCGTGTGCGCCACCAGCTATGCCGAGCTGGACCCGCGCCTCTTTTCCTACAACAGCAAACACGGTTGGTGCCCCGACTGCGTGGGCACGGGCGTCAAGCTCACCAAGGACCAGCGCAAGGTGTTTGACGACTCGGTGCAAGACGACAAGGAAAAAGGCCGCGAGCAGACCTTTGCCGAGCCCGAGGTGGAAGACCTGGCCGACACCGCCTGCCCCAGCTGCAGCGGTACACGCCTGAACGCCACGGCAAGGGCGGTTCGATTTGCAGGTGTAGGAATTACCGACATCGCCGCGCTGTCGGTGACGGATGTGCGCCGCTGGATCGAAACCCTGCGCATCGAAGGGGGCATGACCCAGCGCGAGGGCGACATTGCCCGCGACCTGGTGCCCGAGATCCAGAGCCGGCTTGAATTCCTCGAAGAGGTCGGCCTGGGCTACCTCACGCTGGACCGGGGCGCGCCCACGCTGAGCGGTGGCGAGGCGCAGCGCATTCGCCTGGCTGCGCAGCTGGGCAGCAACCTGCAGGGCGTGTGCTACGTGCTCGACGAGCCCACCATCGGCCTGCACGCGCGCGACAACCAGATTTTGCTCAACGCCCTGCACAAGCTGGGCGACAAGGGCAACACGCTGGTGGTGGTGGAGCACGACGAAGACACCATCCGTCGCGCCGACCACATCATCGACATTGGCCCGAGCGCCGGCAAACGCGGCGGGCGCCTGGTGGCGCAGGGCAGCGTGGCCGACATCACGGGCGCCCCCGATTCGCAAACCGGCCGCTACCTGCTGCACGCCATGAAGCACCCGCTGCAGCTGCGCCGCAGCATGGCGGCCAGCGAGGTGAGCGCCGAAGCCACCGCCGCCTTTGCCCGGGCCGAAGCCGCAGCGCCCACCGGCCGGCAAAGCGCCGCCGTCAAGAAGCGAGCAGCCCAGGCTGCATCGCTGGCGGCGGATGCGTTGACCGAAGCCAAGGAACGCGCCGCCATGCGCTGGCTGACCGTGCATGGCGCGCAGTTGCACAACCTGCAGAACGTGACGGCCACCGTGCCGCTGCACCGCCTGGTGGCGGTGACGGGCGTGAGTGGCTCGGGCAAGTCCACCCTGGCGCGTGATGTGTTGCTGGCCAACGTGCAGGCCTGGGTGCAACAGCGCAGTACCAAGGCCGGGCGCGATGCCATGGATGCAGGCAAGGCGCCGCCGCTGGTGGGTTGCACAGGGCTGTCGGGCTTCGAGAGCATCGACCGCGTGCTCGAAGTGGACCAGACGCCGATTGGCAAAACGCCGCGCAGCTGCCCCGCCACCTACATCGGCTTTTGGGACACCATCCGCAAGCTGTTTGCCGAAACGCTGGAGGCCAAGGCGCGTGGCTATGCCGCCGGGCGATTCAGCTTCAACACCGGCGAAGGCCGCTGCCCCAGCTGCGAAGGCGCGGGCGTGCGCACCATCGAGATGAGCTTCTTGCCCGATGTGAAGGTGCCCTGCGAGACCTGCCACGGCGCGCGCTTCAACCCCGAAACGCTGGCCGTGACCTGGCGCGGCAAAAGCATTGGCGACGTGCTGCAGATGGAGGTGGACGAGGCCGTGGGCTTCTTCGCCACCATGCCCAGCATTGCGCACCCGCTGCAACTGCTCAAGGACGTGGGGCTGGGCTACCTCACGCTGGGCCAGCCCTCGCCCACGCTGAGCGGTGGCGAGGCGCAGCGCATCAAGCTCGTCACCGAGCTGACCAAGGTGCGTGACGAAGTGGGCCGCCGGGGCCAGAAAGCGCCGCACACGCTGTATGTGCTGGACGAGCCCACCGTGGGTCTGCACATGGCCGACGTGGACAAGCTCATCCGCGTGCTGCACCGCCTGGTCGATGGCGGCCACAGCGTGATCGTGATCGAGCACGACCTGGATGTGATCGCCGAGGCCGACTGGATCCTGGACCTGGGGCCGGAGGGCGGCAACGCAGGGGGGCGGATCGTGGCCGCTGCGACGCCCGAGGATGTGGTGGCGGCGGGCACGCACACGGGCAAGGCGCTGGCGCACGTGTTGGCGCGCTGAGCACCAGCCAGCACACGGCCCACCGGCTGCCGTCTGGCCGGTGGTGCTATGCCGCCATGGTGTGGATGGGCCGTGGTGGGCGGTGGACCTGGACCAGCGCTGCGCTTGGCAAGCCGGTGCGCGCACAGCCCTGTCGGTCCATGTCCTACGCGCAGCGCAGCACATGGCGCACGCGCTGCGCGCAGAGCGCTTCCTACGATGAAGTCCAGGGATCAGCGCCAGGAGCGCAACCCTTCCTGGCAACCCATCAACACCTACGGACGCTCATCACCATGAACTCATTTTTCAAAACCTGTACTGCGTTGGCGGCTACTTCTGTTTTGCTGGTCGCCTGCGGCGGTGGCAACGATGACGACCCCACGCCCAGCAATGAGCCAGGCGTGCTGACCGTGACAAGCGCAACCGTTGGCGCCCTCAATGGCGTGTATGGCAATGGCGCCCTGAACCTCACCGATGTGGATAAGAAAAACCCGGTGGGTTCCGTGCCCGAGTTGTGCACTTTCCGTTTTGACGGCGCCAACAAGGTGGGATCGCCTGCGACGGCGTTTGGTGATATTCGCTATCGCCCAGACGCAACGGGGCTTTACCAGGCTTTCCTGACCTTTGATGGCAAGGAATACGGCAGCGATGACGCCACCGACACGGTGGTGGCGCGCGATAAAGAGCAGATTCGTTTGACAAGCAAAACGCTGACCGCCACCGATGGCTCCAACGCTACGCTGCGCGTCACCGGCATCGTGCCGATGCGCACCAACCGGCCTTCTGGCTGTTAAGCCGGCGTCGGTTTTACCCCCATTTTTTTGTCTCCCTCCCCCGGTCTCTTCGACCGGTTCGCCCCCACAGCCTCGGCCGTGCGGGGTTTTTTTGCGCCCAAGCTGCCTGGAGCGGCGTAGCCAAATGCAGGCCAGTAAATCAGCATCCCGTGCCAGCAGGCGAGGGGCATCGGTGTGCGCCCGGCGGGTGCGGCGGGGCAGGGCGCGGCCTCTGGGAGATGGTGAACACGTTATGAAGGGTTGGGCGTGCGTTCCTTCGAAGAGCATGCGGCACGGACAGTCGCAACCCCTGCCGCGCAGCGGCACAATGCGGGTGGGCGATGGGACTCTGAATGGCGTCGCGCTGCTCTCCTTACAACCCTCCCCCCTTTTATGCCTGCACCACCTAGCGGCCAGCACATCGTGGCATGGCTGCACCCCCATGCCCCTGCCAAGCCGGCGGAGGGCGCCCCCTGCAATGGTTGCGGGCTGTGCTGTCTGGCCGAGCCCTGCCCGCTGGGCGTGCTGGTGTCGCGGCGCAGGTCTGGCGCTTGTGTTGCCTTGCGCTGGAGCGACGGTGACCGGCGTTACCGTTGTGGCATGGTGACTGACCCAGCCAGTGTGACCGGCATCACCAAGCCCTGGGTTTTGCGTGGCCTGTCATTGCTGGCGAAGCGCTGGATTGCGTCAGGGGTGGGCTGCGATGCGCGCCTGGATGCACAAGGGCTGCCGCCATCGACCGGCTTGTGAAGCGGTTGCTTCTGTTTTGATAGCTGATTGGGCTTATCTGCATTGCGCTGGCGGCCATTTTTCTTGATTTTATTGGGCGCGACGGTGGCACGTCATCTCTGTTCAGATCCCGCGAATCCATGGGCTTGGATATGCCCAAAAGGGATCGAAAATTGGCGACGCGCCATTCAAAGAGACCACTATGAGCAAGCTTGACGATACCGACCGAGAAATCATCAGCATCCTGCGCGCCGATGCACGCACCCCTGTGGCCACTCTTGCGCAAAAACTGCGCGTGTCCCGTGGCACGGTGCAAAACCGTCTGCACAAAATGGAAGAGAGCGGTGTGATCCAGGGCTATACCGTGCGCCTGCGGCCGGACTCGGAACCCCAGCGCATTCGTGCCTGGATGAGCATTGCGGTGGAGGGCAACGCGGCCCCCGAGGTCATCCGTGCGCTGCGTGGAGAGCCCATGGTGGGCACACTGCACACCACCAACGGGCGCTGGGACATCGTGGCCGAGGTGCGTGCCGAAAGCCTCGAAGCCTTCGATGCAGCGCTGGGCCGCATCCGCCTCACGCCGGGCATTGGCAACACCGAAACCAGCATCCTGCTGTCGACCTATAAAGCCTGACGAGACGCCCCTGCACCACGAAATCGTCCGTCACGAACTGGCGCATTGGCGACATTCCCTAGGGGGTTTCCTGCATGTTGCGGCGCACCAGTGTGCAGTTCAATGGGCGGTTCTTTTTTTTGTTTTCAGGAGCCCGCCATGCAACGCCGCCAGATCATCCAATGGGGAGCCGCCAGCCTGGCTGCCCCCGCATTCCTGGCACAGGCCCAGAGCTTTCCCGTCAAGCCCATCAAGCTGATCATTGCCTTCCCGGCCGGTGGCCCCACCGACATCACCATGCGGTCGCTGGCCGACGGTGCCAGCAAGATATTGGGCCAGCCCGTGATCGTGGAGAACAAGCCCGGTGCGGGGGGGACTTTGCCCGCCCAGGCCCTGCAGTCTGCCCCGGCGGATGGTTACACCGTGGCCCAGATCCCGCTGGGCGTGTTCCGCCTTCCCTACACCACCAAGATCAACTGGGACCCGGTCAAGGACATCAGCTACGTGCTCAACGTCACGGGCTACGCGTTCGGCCTGGTGGTGCCCGCCGACTCACCCCTCAAGACCTGGACGCACTTCGTCGCCTGGGCCAAGGCCAACCCCGGCAAGCTCAGCTACGGCTCCACCGGCACCATGACCAGCCCGCACCTGACGATGGAGCTGATCGCCCAGCAGCTGGGCGTTGAACTGCTGCACGTGCCCTACAAGGGCAGCGCCGATCTGATGCAGTCCATCCTGGGCGGCAACATCATGGCGGCAGCCGATTCCACGGGGTTTGCCCCGCAGGTAGAGGCTGGCAAGCTGCGCGTGCTCAACACCTGGGGGGCCGAGCGCCTGGCCAAGTTCCCCGATGCGCCCACGCTCAAGGAGCTGGGCCTGAACCTGGTGCAGAACTCGCCCTTTGGCATTGGCGCGCCCAAGGGCACGCCCGATGCGGTGGTCAAGCGCTTGCACGATGCCTTCAAGCAGGCCATGGAGCAGGACAGCTACCGCACGGCCCTGGCGCGCTACGACATGGTGCCCATGTACATGAGCACGTCGGCGTACAAGAAGTTTGCGCAGGACACCTTCACGCGCGAGAAGGCGCTGGTGGAGAAGCTGGGGCTGGCAAAGCCGACTTGAGTGTTGGCCTCTGGGAGGGGGGGCGAAGCGTTCCGTGTGATGATTCGTCCCAACATTGAACGGAACACCGCGAGCATCTTTTATGGCATCCCCCTCCGACAGCATCAGCATGGCCCTGTTTTGCGACTTTGAAAACGTCGCCCTGGGCGTGCGCGATGCGCAGTACGAAAAGTTCGACATCAAGCCCATCCTGGAGCGCCTGCTGCTCAAGGGCTCCATCGTGGTCAAGAAGGCCTATTGCGACTGGGAGCGCTACAAGGGCTTCAAGGCCACCATGCATGAGGCGAATTTCGAGCTGATCGAGATCCCCCATGTGCGCCAGTCGGGCAAAAACTCGGCGGACATCCGCCTGGTGGTGGACGCGCTGGACCTCTGCTACACCAAGTCGCACGTCAACACCTTCGTCATCATCAGCGGCGATTCGGACTTTTCGCCCCTGGTCTCCAAGCTGCGCGAGAACAACAAGCAGGTGATCGGCGTGGGCGTGAAGCAATCCACCTCCGACCTGCTGATTGCCAACTGCGACGAATTCATCTTTTATGACGACCTGGTGCGTGAGAACCAGCGCGCCCAGGCCCGCCGTCAGAACCCTGGCACCAACAGTCCACCCGCCCCACGCCGCAGCCCCGAAGAAGAGCGCAGCCGCAAGGAAAGCCAGGACGCGCGCCGCACCCAGGGCGTGGAGCTGGCCGTGGAGACCTTCGAGGCCCTGCTGTCCGAGCGGGGCGACACCGGCAAGATCTGGGCCTCGGTGCTCAAGGAAGCCATCAAGCGCCGCAAGCCCGATTTCAGCGAAGGCCGCTATGGCTTCCGCACCTTTGGCAACCTGCTGGAGGAAGCGCAGGCGCGCGGGCTGCTGGAGTTTGGGCGCGATGAAAAATCGGGCGCATATGTGTTCCGCAGCCATGGTGGGCCGAGTGCCGCAGCCGCGCCCGCGCGGCCTGAAGGGGCGGGTGAGCGCGCCAACCAAGGCGGTGCCACGCGGCATGACTTTCATGCCGTGGCGACGGTGCCTGATCTGCATTCGGATGGAGGCGAAGGCCATGGCGCTTCGGGCCGTAGCCGAGGGCGTCGCGGTGAGGGCGCGGACCGCGCAGACCGCGTAGACACTCGCCCCACGCAGCGCAGCGAATACCCTGAGTCTGAGCAGGCCGATACTCCCGCTGAGCGCCCCGCCAGCCGCTACTTCAGCCAGCCCGTGGCCCCAGAGGCGGTGATTGACACCCCCCCGCAACCAGAGCTGCGCTCCGAAGTGGAAGAAGGTGAGGACACGCCGGAAGGCGGTGCATCCATCGAGGCCGATGGCCCCGAAGCTGCGCCCCCTCGTCGCAGCCGCGCGCGCAGTGGCGACGGCACCAAGTCCGGCGCCAGCCCCCGCAAGGCCGCCGCGTCCCGTGCCCGCAGCGCGCGTGCTGGAGGGGATGCGGGCGATGCGACCCATGCCGAATCTCCCGCTGCCGCTCCCGAGGCCTCCGCCGCCGAGTCAGAAGGCGCCACACCCGCCAAGGCACCCGCTGCCCGTCCTCGCAGCCGAGCCCGTAAACCGGCAGCCAAGCCGGCTGAGTAAGGGCTACCGGCCCGCTGCGGTCGCTCAGCGCCGCAACGCCAGCCTTTCGCGCACTTCCTCGTAACGCGGCGGCGTGCAGCCCGCGCGCTCCACGCAGTGGCCGGCACTGGCCAGCGCGTGGAGCAGCATGGCGCGCAACCGGGCTTCGGTGACCGGAGCCATCAAGCCCTCCGCACGACGGGCCCCCGCTTCCTCCCCACGCTCGGGCCCTGACAGCCAGGCGGTGATCAACCCCGCCAGAAAACAGTCACCCGCACCCACGGTGTCCACCACCGTGATCGGTGCCTGCTCGCGCGCATGCACAGCCAGCCCATCACGCTGCAGCAGCCAGGCACCGCCAGGCCCCAGGGTCAGTGCCAGCCATTGGGCCTGCGTCTGTTGCTGCAGGTAGTGGGCGCGCTCCAGCGCATTGGCGCCTGGAATGGCCAGCGCCTCCAGGTCGTCGTCGCTCACCTTGATGAGGTGGGCGTGGCGCAGGGCGGCCATCACGTTGGCGCGGTAGGCGTTGGCATCGTCCACGGCCGACAGGCGCAGGTTGGCATCCACCACCACCATGCGGCCCGCTGCGCGCTGCGCTGCCAGCCAGGGTTGGTAGATGGCAGCGTCCTGCGCCACCAGCGCCAGGCAGCCCGTGGCCACCACTTGCAGGCTGGGCTGGGCCGCACAGGCGGCAATCAGCGCCGCAGCCGTCACCTGGCGGTCGGCCACCCCATCGCGGTAAAAGCTGTAGCTGGCCTTGCCCTCGGCATCCAGCGCAGCCAGCGCCAGCGCACTGGGCGCACGCACCGGGGCGCTGGAGGCCAGGGCCACGCCTGCATCGTGCAGGCCGTGCGCCAGCTGCCGCCCCAGCAGGTCGCCCGACAGCGGGTTGAGGTACAGCGTGCCCACCCCTTGCAAACCCAGCGCCCGCGTGAGGTTGTAGACCGCGCCGCCTGCGCAGGGCTGGAGGCGGCCATCGGGCTCTTCGATCAGGTCAAACAAGGCTTCGCCCGCTGTGGCTACCCGCAGCGGCAGCGCTGTGCAGGCTGGGGTGGAGTCGGTGGAATAAATAGGGAAAACCATAAGTAAATCCACTTGATTTATTAACTTTGAGGCCACTATAGTTCGATCCCATCCACCCGACAAGAGTGGTTCACCTGCCAGCCGCGCAGCACAGGGCCGACAGGAATCTGCCATCCCAAAAACCGGAGACAACGCCATGCAACGCACCCCCGCCTTCGCGCTTTCTGCCCTTGCCCTCACTGGAGCCCTGGCCTGTGGCCTGGCCCAGGCACAGGCGTCCGAGCCCGTGATCGGCCTCATCACCAAGACCGAGACCAACCCCTTCTTCGTGAAGATGAAAGAGGGCGCCACGGCCGAGGCCAAGAAGCTGGGCGCCAAGGTGGTGTCGGCGGCGGGCAAGACCGACGGCGACAACGCGGGCCAGGTCACGGCCATGGAGAACCTGATCGCCGCAGGCGCCAAGACCATCCTCATCACCTCCAGCGACGCCAAGGCCATCGTGCCCGCCATCAAGAAGGCGCAGGCGCGCGGCGTGATGGTGATTGCGCTGGACAGCCCCACGGAGCCTGCGGACGCCACCGACGCGCTGTTTGCCACCGACAACTACAAGGCGGGCGAACTGATCGGCCAGTACGCCAAGGCCGCGCTGGCGGGCAAGAAGCCCGTGATTGCGATGCTGGACCTGCACCCCGGCCACCCGGTGGGCGCGCAGCGGCACAACGGCTTTTTGAAGGGCTTTGGCCTGCAGGCCAACGATGCCAAGAGCAACGAGCTGTCGCGCCCCGCCGAGGTGGTGTGCATGGCCGACAGCTTTGGCGACCGCGCCAAGGGCCAGACGGGCATGGAAAACTGCCTGCAGAAGAACCCCGACATCAACCTCGTCTACACCATCAACGAGCCCGCAGCGGCCGGTGCCTACAACGCCCTCAAGGCCGCAGGCAAAGACAAAAACGCCATCATTGTCTCGGTGGACGGCGGCTGCGCAGGCATTGCCGACGTGGGCAAGGGCGTGATTGCCGCCACCAGCCAGCAGTACCCGCTGCGCATGGCGGCGATGGGCGTGGCGGCCGGCGTGGAATATGCCAAGACCGGCAAAAAGGTCAGCGGCTACACCGACACGGGCGTGACGCTGATCGCTGCCAAGCCCATGGCGGGCGTGGATGGCAAGGATGTGAAGACCGGCACCGACCTGTGCTGGGGAGCCAAGTAAGCCGCCTCTGCTGAATAGGCGTCAGGCAAGCCGCAACGGGCCTGCCTGAGCGCCACCTTTGTCCACCCGCACGGAGCCGCCATGTCCTCGACCGCTTCCAAACTACCGCCACTGGCCACGCTGGGGCCGTTCATTGCGCTGATTCTGGCGTGCGTCTTTTTTGCCACGCAGAGTGAGCGCTTTCTGTCGGCGCAGAACTTCGCGCTCATCCTGCAGCAGGTCATGGTGGTGGCGGTCATTGCCATCGGCCAGACGCTGGTCATCCTCACGGCAGGTATCGACCTGTCGTGTGGCATGGTCATGGCGCTGGGCGGCATCGTGATGACCAAGATGGCGGCGGACTACGGCCTGTCGGCGCCCGTGGCGATTGCCTGCGGCATGGCGGTGA
The DNA here is from genome assembly GCF_020510705.1 of Acidovorax radicis. NCBI lineage: Bacteria > Pseudomonadati > Pseudomonadota > Betaproteobacteria > Burkholderiales > Comamonadaceae > Acidovorax > Acidovorax radicis. Next base: position 4,302,243 of record NZ_CP075184.1, on the reverse strand, counting down.
CCATGCTGTTCGGGTTGATCAACGGCCTGCTCGTCACCAAGATCAAGCTGCCGCCCTTCATCGTGACGCTGGGCACGCTCAACATCGCGTTTGCCGCCACGCAGCTGTACTCGGGCGCGCAGACCATCACCGACATCCCCGCTGGCATGACCGCACTGGGCAACACCTTCCAGCTGGGGCAGACCGCCATCGTCTGGGGCGCGGTGCTCATGCTGGTGCTGTACCTCGTCACCTGGTTTGCGCTGCGCGAGACCGCGCCCGGCCGCCATGTCTACGCCGTGGGCAACAGCCCCGAGGCCACGCGCCTCACCGGCATTGCCACCGACAAGGTGCTGCTGGGCGTGTATGTGCTGGCGGGCCTGTTCTACGGCATCGCGTCGGTGCTGTCGGTGGCCCGCACCGGCGCGGGTGACCCGAACGCGGGCCAGACCGAAAACCTCGACGCCATCAGCGCCGTGGTGCTGGGCGGCACCAGCCTATTTGGCGGGCGCGGCATGATTTTGGGCACGCTGGTGGGGGCGCTGATTGTGGGCGTGTTCCGCAATGGGCTCACGCTCATGGGTGTGTCGTCGGTGTACCAGATCCTGGTGACCGGCATACTCGTGATCCTGGCCGTGGCCACCGACCAACTCTCGCGCAAAGGAGTGCGTTGATCATGACCAACTCCACCTACACAACGAACGCCCCGCTGGTCATGCAGGCCAAAGGGCTGGTCAAGCGCTACGGCCAAGTTACTGCACTCGACGGCGCCGACTTTGAGCTGCGCGCCGGTGAAATCCTGGCTGTGATCGGCGACAACGGCGCGGGAAAATCGAGCCTTATCAAGGCGCTGTCGGGCGCCACCGTGCCCGACGAAGGCGAGATCCTGCTCGACGGCCAGCGCATCCAGTTCAAGAGCCCCATCGACGCGCGCCGCGCGGGCATCGAAACCGTGTACCAGGACCTGGCCGTGGCCCCGGCCATGACCATTGCCGAGAACCTGTTTCTGGGCCGCGAACTGCGCCGACCCGGACTGCTGGGCAGTGCGCTGCGCATGCTCGACAAGAAAAAGATGCTCGAAGAAAGCGTGGCCCGCATGGCCGAGCTCAAGGTCGGCATCCGCTCCATGACGCAGGCGGTGGAGACACTCTCTGGCGGCCAGCGCCAGTGCGTGGCCGTGGCGCGGGCGGCAGCGTTTGCGCGCCATGTTGTCATCATGGATGAACCCACCGCCGCCCTCGGCGTGAAGGAAGGCAACATGGTGCTGGAGCTGATCCGCCGAGTGCGCGACAAGGGCCTGCCCGTCATCCTCATCAGCCACAACATGCCCCATGTGTTCGAGATTGCCGACCGCATCCACATCGCCCGCCTGGGCAAGCGTGCGGCGGTGGTCAACCCCAAGAAGATCAGCATGAGTGACACCGTGGCCGTGATGACCGGGGCCATGGCGGCGTCCGACCTGCCCGCCGAATGCCTTGCCTGAAGACGCAGCCATGCTGAAAAACATTGACCCCCTGCTGACCCCCGACCTGCTCAAGGTGCTGGCCGAGATGGGCCATGACGACGCCATCGTGCTGGCCGACGCCAACTTCACCGCCATGAGCCTGGGCATCGGCAAGCCTGTGCTGCGCCTGCCCGGCATTGGCATGGCGCGTGCCGTGCAAGCGGTGGCCAGCGTGTTGCCCCTGGCGCAGGATGTGCCGCACCCCGTGGCTTACATGCAGGTGGGTGGCACCGAGGTGCCCTACCGCTCAGCCCTGCAGCGCGAAACCATGGACATATTGGCGCGCGAGGGCGTGGCCAGCGCGCAGGCTGAGGGTGTGGAGCGTTTTGCGTTCTACGAGCGCGTCAAAAAGGCCTATGCGATCGTTGTGACGGGAGAGCTGCAGCCCTGGGGCAACTTCCTGCTGCGCAAGGGTGTCATCGGCGACACTCTGAACGCCTGATCGTTTCATCACCATGCTGGACACCGACGCATCTCCACCCGCCGTTGACAACACTGCCGCCGGCCCAGCCCTGCTGCGCCAGCGCGGCTCCAACCACGTGGGGCTGCGCCAGTTCAACGAGCGCGTGGTGCTGCAAGCCCTGCGCACCCACGGCAGCCTGGCCAAAGCCGAGATGGCGCGCGTCACGGGCCTCACGGCGCAGACCATCGGCCTCATCACCGCGCGGCTCGACGAAGACCAGCTGCTGCGCCGCGAGGCCCCCGTGCGCGGCCGGGTGGGCCAGCCCTCGGTGCCCATTGGCCTGAACCCTGACGGCGCATTCGCCATCGGCATCAAGATCGGCCGCCGCAGCGCCGACTGGCTGCTGGTGGACTTCACCGGCCATGTGCGCGAGCGCGTGGTGCTCGACTACGCCTTTCCTGACATCGACGTGCTACTGCCCGCCATCCGCACGCACCTCAACCAGCTGCTCGACGGCCTGGGCCCGCTGCGCTCGCGCGTGGTGGGGGTGGGCGTGGCCGCACCGTTCCAGCTGGGCGGCTGGCACCGCATGCTGGGGCTCACCGAGGCGCAATCCGAAGCCTGGAACAACATCGACCTGGCAGAGCAGGTGCAGCAGATGACCGAGCTGCCCGTGAGCTTTGCCAAGGACACCTCGGCCGCCTGCGTGGCCGAACTGCTGCAGGGCCGTGGGCGCGACATCCCCAGCTTTCTGTACCTGTTCATGGACACCTTTGTGGGCGGCGGGCTGGTCATCAACTCGCACCTGCACCGCGGCCTGCACGGTAACGCTGGCGCCGTGGCCTCGCTGCCGTTGTCACCCGCCCAGCCGGGCCAGGCCCCCGCGCAGCTCATCAGCCAGGCCTCGCTGTGGGAGCTGGAGCAGCGCTTTCGCGAACACGGCCTCGACCCCATGGCTGCCTACGACAAGCGCGTTCTGCAAGCCCCGTGGCTGGAACACAGCCGGGGCTGGATTGCCCGAGCCGCAGCAGGCCTGGCTCACTGCATCGTCTCTGCCACCGCGTTTTTGGATCTGGACGCCGTAGTGGTCGATGGCGCCGCCGCCCCAGAGCTGCTACAGGCCCTGTGCGAAAGCGCCCGCCACGCGCTGGCCGACTACAACTGGGAAGGCCTGCACCAGCCACCCCGGCTGGAGCTGGGCACCATGGGCTCGGACGCCCGGGCGCTGGGCGGGGCGCTGCTGCCTTTACATACCTGCTTTGCGCCGGATACAGACATTTTTCTCAAAGCTTGAGAAGGGCGTCTGGTTGGAATGGTTTGCTATAAAAAATATAGCTATTGGCGCTTATCCATCGGGCGCTATGCCCTGTTTTTATCAAAAATGAATGGTGTAGCACAGGGCTCTGGCAAGCGGCTCTCCCCAATGCGAGGCGGCTGTTGCCCCTCGATTGAGGTAAGTCTTACCAAAGTTTCCCGGTCGAGGTGCTGCAGAGGCAGTGCCCGCTGCGTTACCGGCCCGCCAGAATGGCCCGCGCCACCTCGGCAAACCCGGCGCCGCGCTCGCCCTGCGTCACATAGCGCGGCAGGTGTTGCAGTTGCGGCACAAAGCGGGCAATGTTGGCCACGCCCACGCTGTGGGGGAAGTGCTGGAACATGAGCTGGTCGTTGGTCGAGTCGCCCACATAGACCCAGCGGTCGATCTCGGCATCGAGGTCACGCCCGAGCAGCTCGCGCACGATCCAGCGGGCGCCCTCGAGTTTGTTGTGCGCGCCGAACCATCCGTTGATGTGGATGCTGCTCACGGTGGCGTTCATGCCTGCAGCGCGCATGATGCGCACCGCGTGGTCGATGGCGTCCTGCGGCAGGTGGGTGAATTCGCTGTGGTCGATGGCGATGTCCGTTTCACGGCCCGCCGAATCGGTGGCTCTGAACGCTCCAGGTACAGTCGCTTCAATATTGGTCAACACTTCTTGCATGCGGGAGAAGTTTCGCGCGCGCGTAGATGCATCCTGTTGATAAAACTTGTCGATACCGCCCGTTAAATTGCGCTTCAACGCAACTGCTCCATTTTCGACCACGATCATATCAACGGGCCATGCCAGTGCGAAGGGCTCGCTCCATCCGACCGGGCGACCCGTGATGGGAATAAGGTGTAGTCCCACCGCCTTTAATCGGGCCAACGCGTCCATCGCGTCGCCGGTGATAGATCCTTCGGTGGTTAATGTGTCGTCGATATCAGTCAGTAGGCCACGGATGTAGTGTGTGGCATCGATCGGCCAACTTGCAAGAGGGCTCATAGGGCGGTTTTCATGATGGGTTTCTCTATCAAGCGGTACCACAGTAGGCTGATCAGCACAATTATGAGAGGGAGGCAAAGAAGAAATGTCAGCAGCGCTGCTGGACTCGTTATTCCATTTTCAACGCGAATCCTACCGCTGGCGTCCAGCAGAAAGGTGTGGAGCAGGTAGATGCTATAGGAGGCATTACCCACGGCAACCAGCCAGGTCGGCGGAGTGAGTTTGGTTTGCTCTAGGGTTAATACTAAGACTAGGGCAGACATGCCGATCATTCCGAAACTGGCAACTCGCATCACTTCTACGCGATCGAAATAGGGCGAGGTCATTCCCAAAGAGAAACCCGCGCAAATCAATGCGATACATAAAGGCAGTGTGAGGCGCGGCCGCTCAAATATGAGTGCCTGCTTATCGTAGACGTGCGCAATAAGTGCTCCGCCCAAAAACTCAATTCCCAAACCCGTGAATACGTATCGCAGGGGTTGCAAACCGTTGTAAACACCCTCTTGGTTTGTGGCTAACCAGCCAATACCCCAGATGACCAAAAATACAATAATGCAAACTGCGGCTTTAATTTGGTAGCGCAGGGGTAACAGAACAATGAGTCCGATCCACAAATAGAAATAGATTTCCATGGACAGCGACCATGCAGGCGGGAGCCAGTTGTCCCAGATATTGGGATATAGCAGCAGCGTGCTCAGTAGCATTTTCTTGATTGGTGGCAGGCGCTCCTGATAGACGAACATCGTTACCAGCGCAATGAGCAAAAGTACAGGCCAATAGCCCAGATAGATGCGAAGCAGGCGCTTCTTAATGAACGGACGAAAACCGCGTGCAGGTATGGTACGACGGGCGGAGCGAAACACCACAAAGCCACTGAGGACAAAGAAAATGTCCACGCCCGAAAATCCCCAACGGGTCACGGCAGTGGTCATTGATAGGGTTGGAATCAAATCCCAATGGGGATGCATGTGAAAGAACAACACCATCAATGCGGCAATTCCGCGCAGTGCTTGGATCCATTGCAGATCGGGGTTTATTATTTTTTTCTCAAACATCAAGTGATTCGATAAGCCTGAAGCGAATCGGCCTTTTTTGTGGCTTGCAAGTATTGAAATCACGCCTTATGGCGATACAGCCAGTAGCTCGCGCTCAAATAATTGACAACCATGCCAGCTAGGCTGCCCACACATACATACAGGCTTAGCCATAACGGCGTTTGTTCGAACTTCCAAACCAAAACCGAATACGTGGTGAAGTTCACCAAGCCACCTCCCAGCATAAGTCCCATATAGCGCAGATACTCATTCCACACGCTTACGCCTGACGACCGCCCTGCAAAGGTAAGGATGCGATTAAGTAACCAGGTTGCGGTCGCAGCAAACACGAATGACGCGACACGGGCGCTGTAAATTCCGAGCGGTTCTCGCAAAGCTGTTAGGACGGCGATATCCACGACCAGTCCCACCAGCCCTGCCACGACAAACCACCCTAGTTTGCGGTTGAACGTCACGATTTTGCGTTACCGTTACCGAGGTCTCTAATGCCTAAGTAGGTGAACCGTTTGAGCTCACGGCGCATCTGTGTGATTCCATGAAGTATCAAACCACTGACAACTGCCACTGCACCGCATAACATCAGACCGGTGACCAGTCCGAGTGTCGGAAAACGGCGAACTTGGCCGGTTTGCTCGAACTCCAGAATGATTGGGGCCACAAGGGCCACAGACACCAGCATCAAAACGAGGCCAAGCCAGCCAAAGAACTGCAACGGTTTTTCGCTGAGTACCAGCCGTCCTATCGTTTTCAGAATGCGCCAGCCGTCCCGGTAGGTGGAGAGTTTGCTGCTGGAGCCTTCAGGGCGCGCCCCGTACGGGGTATCGATTTCCGCACAGGGCATGCGCAACTCAAGCGCATGCACATTCAATTCTGTTTCGATTTCGAATCCGTGCGACTGCGCGGGAAATGATTTGACATAGCGGCGTGAGAACACGCGATAGCCGGAGAGCATGTCCCTGAAACTACCGCCAAAAATCATCTGCACGCATCCCGTCAAAAGTTTGTTACCCAAACGGTGTCCTGGTCGATATGAAAGCGCTGGCTCGGAATCCGGCTCCACGCGCGCGCCGACCACCATATCAAGACGTCGTTCAATAAGTGCATCAATCAACTTGCGCGCTGATGGTGCATGGTACGTCGCGTCACCATCCACCATTACATACACATCAGCCTCCACATCCGCGAACATGCGTCTTACAACGTTGCCCTTGCCGCGCAGCGGAACATGAATCACTGTTGCTCCATTTGCACTCGCAGTTTCGGCAGTGCCGTCGGTGGAGTTGTTGTCGAAGACGTAAAGGTGGGCGTGGGGCAGTGATGCTCTGAATGCAAGAAGGACCTGTTTGATTGCGAGTTCTTCGTTATAGCAAGGAATGATGACGGCGATGGTTGGTGTAGGTTGAGTTGTGGTGCTCATTCTTTGGAGACTGGGGTGAGGGGTTGGTGTGAAACATGGGCAGCAGCATCCCATGCATGACGGCTTTCCAGTAATCGTGTACCACGCCACTCTACGAGAGTCCCGATTGGGCAGTTAAGTACAAGTCGCAAGCTTCCCGATTCGTGGGGGCGCAGTTCTCGGTTGGCGTGCGTCACTAGCTTATGAAACTCGCCGTCAGCTACCATTGGCAAAAGCAAGGATAGTCTCTCTGCGGGCTGGAGGATACGGGTATCGGTAGTCTGGTAAGCGGTCTCTGCGATTCCGCAGCGCCTGCCTGGTGCACGCACTGCCATCTCTGTTTCCCAGAGAGCGTTGAATAGATTGGCCTGGGCCAATAGATCGACATCACGTTGATCTATGACGATATTCAGCGTTGCGGATGATCTCGTCGTGATCCACGCTCGGTCACCTTGAACGTCCATGCCATTTGGCTTGATTCGATTGCTGTCTGAAATTTCCAAACGTGCGATTGTTTGGCCCATGTGCATAGGGTCGATTGCGATGTGCTCTCGTTTCCGGGCAAGGTTGTATCCGCCAAATGTCAAGATCAGGATTATTACGAACGCTACGAGGGGGGGGGCTCTGAATGCCGTGCGACGTAGTGCCGATCCGATGGACCACGGCCTATTTTGGGAAAGGCCTGTCTGAAAAATTGGCTGTAGAAGAAAGGTGACTCCAAATGCTGCCAGAGGGATAAGCCACGGATCCAGCAACGTTGAGCTATAGCGACTGTTATGAAGAATAGGTAATAGCTGAGCCAACATGATGAGGAACATGGCTAGTAAGAATGCAGCAAAGGACCATTGCGCCGGAGCAATCGCGATGCGGGCAGACCGAATTGAACCGGTTTTCCGAAGCCCTCCATAGACGAGCCAAACAATAGATAGCCCTACTGTTGCCAACTCGAAGAAGCGGAGCTTGCGAAGAGAACTACCAAAAGCCTCGATTTGCGCAGGATGATGTGCTAGCCACCACCATAACTTGCGCGCAAAAAACGCCATTGAGTCAGCGATGGACATTGACTGCAGCTGCCAGATTGCCGCTTGGCGCGTTGCCCAGTCCGCCGCGAGCGAATGTGAGTGCCCCGCTTGGTTGGCCAACGCAGCCATCAGATTGACATCGAAATCAAAACCTAAAAATCCCGGTTCCGCCCCCTGGAACAGTGGATGTGTGCCTAAATAAAGCCCAATACCTGAGCCTGTTCCTAAACCCCACAGACCAAAAACTACACCGTTTTTAATAATCAGTGCGAGCGGAATAACTAAGCCAAACCCCAGGCTCATTGCGACGGTCGGTATTCGATGTTTCCACCCTGTAGCAGAAATTACTTTTTTAGATAATGCCCAGTATGCCAAGCAGCACAGGCAACCTAACAATGCGGCAGGCGCAATGAATTGAAAGACGGGTCGCGCTAACAAAGTAATTGTCAACATGCAAGCACCCTGTGCTACCGCAGACATGGATCGTTCTTTTCCCAACATGATGCGGGCCGCAGCATGCATCCAACCAAAAACTCCAAATAAATAAAGCGGCTCCGTCATCTCTGTCGGGAAATAGCGCACTAGCTCGGGCGATAGAAGGAGGAGCATTGCAACGACTCCCGCGCGATAGCCCCCCAGTAGAAGGCAGGTGCGCCACAAGAACCACACGCAGCCGATCCATAAGCCCATGTTGGCGATACGGATCCACGTGGTGTCGACACCCCAAAGTGCAGGCCACAGATAGGCTAGCGGCGTTACTCGGTAGCTCTCTGGTTGCAGTAGAAAGGTCCACCCTTGGTTTAGCAGCGCCCGGGCTGCAGGTAGATAGGAATAAGCTGGATCTACTAAAACAGGAGCATCCAGACGCTTGAGGCAAAAACGCAGCCCAACGATACATGCGACAAGCGGCCACAGTCCAGCCCATGGCAATTCTCTCAGTCCGGTTTGGGCGCGTCGTAGCAAAGAAATATGAAACGCGGATTGCTGGCGGCTAGGCTTGAATTTCAGCGCTTGCTTCTCGATCATGTGCCAACTCATATAGGCCAGCGCCACGGTGGCTAGCAGTACCAAGGTAAGCGTGCCCGCAAATCCGAAATCTGGCCACATATGTTGGATAACAGCCTGCTGAACCGGAAAGGCGAACAGGTAAATGCCATAGGACGGATCTCCCCAGCGTCCTGCGCGGCGAAGGAAAGGCGTGGATCGTGTGGCTGCATAAATGATCAAAAGCGGCAGGCCGACCAACAATGCACTATGACGCCAACCCATGGCCCACGTGAAAGCGAAGATGGCGCCGATGGCGGCAGCCCAAAGGGCAGGCCTTCGACTCCAATAAGGCTCTAGCGCTTGCAATGCGGCGCCAGCGAGGAAAAATGCGCTGAGTTCTTTCCCGTAGTTAACGGTGCCGATCAAATCTGCATTACTGCGGATTAGGAACCAGGATATGAGAAGTGCAACACATGAAAGGAAAACGAGGCGATATTTGAGCAGCCCGATCAACCCCGCCAACCCGAGGAATACGTAGCAGCGTACTTCAATGGGAATTGTCCAAAGTGAGCCGTTCACACTGAGTGGGTAGGGATTGTTCTCAAAAACCCCCGGCAATACGAAGTGGACCTTCATCCAAACGCCATACAGGTAGTTCGCTGTGGCTCTGTGCGTCAGGTATTCAGTTAGTGGCAATTCCGTGACCCAAGCACCGAGTACGTAGGCGGTGGTGACGATGCAGAACGTCAACGCGGGCCAGATACGTAGAAAGCGCCGCAAAGCAAATCGCCATATGTTCGGGTCCCGTTGCCAACTGGCGGCGACCAAATAACCGCTGATAACAAAGAAGATGGTGACCGCGAGTCCGCCAACGCTATGGATGCCAAAAAAAGAGGGCTCCGTCTGACCAGTCAGGGCGTATTGATGACTGATCAGCACCATGCAAGCCGCAAAAATGCGGATGGCGTCGAAATTGTTTCCGGTATGTGGGGCTTGCGCGGACGATTGTGCTGTGCTCATGGTAGGGAACGGTCAAGCATTGGCCTGCAGCGCCAACCCCGCATGCTCCCGCAGCGGATGAAAATGAATCTTCGGAAACCGCTCCTGTGCCAGCCGAACGTCATACGGCGAGGTGCACAGATACGCCAGCGTGTCCGCTGCATCGTGCGCCAGGCGCAGGGGGTAGGCGTCGGTGAAGGCGCGCAGGTCGACCGCGTTATCGGCCGTGATCCAGCGCGCACCGGTGTACTGACAGCCTTCCAGGCGCACGTCGGCGTCGTATTCGGCCTTGAGGCGGTGTTGCACCACTTCAAACTGCAGTTGCCCCACGGCGCCCAGCAGCATGTTGCCGCCGGCGTCGGGCTTGAAGACCTGGATGGCGCCTTCCTCGCCCAGCTGGGCGAGGCCCTGCTGTAGCTGCTTGGTGCGCAACGGGTTCTTGAGCACCACGGTCATGAACATTTCGGGCGCGAAGAAGGGCAGGCCGGTGAACTGCAGGTTGGCGCCGTCGGTAATGGTGTCTCCCAACTGCACGCCGCCGTGGGTGGTGAAGCCGATGATGTCGCCTGCAAAGGCTTCTTCGACGGCTTCGCGGCGCTGGCTCATGAAAGTCACCACCGAGGTGGGACGCAGTTCTTTGCCGGTGCGTTGCACCTTGAGTTTCATGCCGGGCATGTATTTGCCCGAGGCCACGCGCACAAATGCGATGCGGTCGCGGTGGTTGGCGTCCATGTTGGCCTGCACCTTGAAGACCACGCCGGCAAAGCCTTCGTCCTCGGGCTGGATGGTCTTGACCACCGGCTGCTTGTTGACTTGCAGCGTGCTGATGCGCGGGCCGGGCGGGGGCGACATGTCCACCACGGCGTCCAACACCTCCATGACACCGAAGTTGTTCACGCCAGAGCCGAAAAACACGGGCGTGAGTTTGCCCGCCAGGAAGTCTTCGTGGTTCCAGGCGGCAGACGCCCCGACGGCCAGTTCCATGCTCTCGAGTGCATCGTCAAACGACGGTCCAAAGCGCTTGCGCAGTCGATCGGCCTCGGTCAGTGGCACCACTTCGAAGTCTTTGGGGCCGCGATCGCTGCCCGGCGTGAACACGGTCATGGTCTGCGTGCGCAGATTGATGATGCCGCCAAAACTCTTGCCCTGGCCTACGGGCCAGGTGATGGGGCAGCAGGGCATGCCGAGTTCGCGCTCGACCTCGTCGAGGATGTCGAGCGGGTCGCGCACCTCGCGGTCCATTTTGTTGACGAAGGTGATGATGGGGGTATCGCGCTGGCGGCAGACCTCGATCAGGCGGCGCGTTTGCGCTTCCACGCCGTTGGCGGCGTCGATCACCATCAGGGCCGAGTCCACGGCCGTGAGCACGCGGTAGGTGTCTTCCGAGAAGTCCTTGTGGCCGGGCGTGTCGAGCAGGTTGATCACATGGTCGCGGTAGAGCATCTGCATGACCGACGAGGCCACTGAGATGCCGCGCTGCTTTTCGATCTCCATCCAGTCGGAGGTTGCGTGGCGGCTTGCTTTGCGGCCCTTGACGGCGCCGGCGATCTGGATCGCGCCCGAGAACAGCAGCAGCTTTTCCGTCAGCGTCGTTTTACCGGCGTCGGGGTGGGAAATGATGGCAAAGGTGCGGCGGCGCCGGGTTTCGGAGGCGTAAGACACAGGGGGATTTCCAGAAGAAGGTCGGGGCGTGCACTGCGGCAGGTGGCGCGGTAGGCGCACAGGCGCCCGGATGCGCGGATTTTACCGGGCACCCGCGCCCCGTTCTCCGCGATCCGCGCTAAACCGTTGCAGCATGGGCCTGCGCAAGGTTCGCACGCGGCAAATGGGGGTGGGCACGCAGATGCACCGCGCAGGAAATGGTGTGAATGGGGAGTGAGTGTGCGTGCCGATGGCCTGCGGTGCGCCGGTGCTTTTATAATGCGCCGATCCGAGGAGCGTTGCAGCGCCCCCAGCAAAGGCGGGGCGTGAGGCTCGGAGTCATTCAGCAACGACGCTCATCCACTTCTCGTGTGGTGAGCTTTTCACACCCCGATCAGTGGTTTTTCAAACACGCTTTGGAGCACACCATCATGAACGCACGCGTCAACGCCCCGGTCAACACCGACTGCAGCATCACCGACATCGGCCTGGCCGCTTGGGGCCACAAGGAAATCCGCATCGCCGAAACCGAAATGCCGGGCCTGATGGCTATCCGTGAAGAATTTGCTGCCAGCCAGCCCCTGAAGGGCGCCCGTATCACCGGCAGCCTGCACATGACCATCCAGACCGCTGTGCTGATCGAGACGCTGCAAGCGCTCGGCGCCAAGGTGCGCTGGGCGTCATGCAACATTTTCAGCACCCAGGACCACGCCGCCGCTGCCATTGCTGCCAATGGCACGCCGGTGTTCGCCGTCAAGGGTGAGTCGCTGGCCGATTACTGGGATTACACGCACCGTATTTTCGAGTTCGGTGCCAAGGGCGCTGAAGGCGAAGGCCCGAACATGATCCTGGACGACGGCGGCGATGCCACCATGCTGATGCATCTGGGACAGAAGGCCGAGAAGGACCTGTCGGTGCTGGACAAGCCCACCAGTGAAGAAGAAACCATCCTCTTCGCCGCCATTCGCGCCAAGCTGGCGGTGGATGCCACCTGGTACACACGCAAGTCGGCCGAGATCATTGGCGTGACCGAAGAAACGACGACGGGCGTGCACCGCCTGAACGAAATGTCGGCCAAGGGCACATTGCTGTTCCGCGCGATCAATGTGAACGACTCGGTCACCAAGAGCAAGTTCGACAACCTGTATGGCTGCCGCGAGTCTCTGGTGGATGGCATCAAGCGCGCCACCGACGTGATGATCGCTGGAAAGGTCGCTTGTGTGGCGGGTTACGGCGACGTGGGCAAGGGCTCGGCCCAGGCGCTGCGTGCACTGAGCGCGCAAGTCTGGGTGACCGAAATCGACCCGATCAACGCCCTGCAGGCAGCGATGGAAGGCTACAAGGTCGTGACGATGGAATACGCCGCCGACAAGGCGGACATCTTCGTCACCACCACGGGTAACAAGGATGTGATCCGCCACGAGCACATGGCCGCCATGAAGGACCAGGCCATCGTCTGCAACATTGGCCACTTCGACAACGAAATCGACGTAGCGTCGATGGAAAAGTACGAGTGGGAAGAGATCAAGCCGCAGGTAGACCACATCACCTTCCCCGATGGCAAGAAGATCATCTTGCTGGCCAAGGGCCGCCTGGTGAACCTGGGTTGTGGCACGGGCCACCCCAGCTTTGTGATGAGCGCGTCGTTCGCCAACCAGACCATTGCGCAGATCGAGCTGTTCACCAAGCCTGCTGCCTACCAGGCTGGCAAGGTTTATGTGCTGCCCAAGTCGCTCGACGAAAAGGTGGCGCGCCTGCACCTGAAGAAGGTCGGCGCCATGCTGACCGAGCTGACGGATGCACAGGCCGCCTATATTGGTGTGAGCAAGAACGGGCCGTACAAGGCCGAAACCTACCGCTATTGATCGGCGGGTGAGCCGCATGCAGGCGTTAGCCTGCATGCATGTTTGCTTCAAAAAACATAGCTGCTAGCGCTTGTCCAATAAGCGCTAGGGGCTAATTTGACTCCAAAGGATGGCGCGATGCGCGCAGACGTGTTTTTGGTGGAGCGCGGCCATGCCGCCACCCGGTCCCAGGCACAGCGGCTCATTGCAGCCGGTGTGCAGTGGCGACTCTCGCAGGGATTGCCTTGGCAGAAGGTGACAAAAAACGGCGATGACATTCCTGGCATCGCCGAGGTCGAATTGCTCGACAGCGCCGAAGCCCGGTACCTCTCGCGCGGTGGGCTCAAGCTGGAGGGCGCTCTCAAGGCCACGGGGCTGGCGGTGGCCGGTTGGCGTTGCCTGGACGTGGGCCAGAGCACGGGCGGCTTTACCGACTGCCTGCTTCAGCAGGGCGCAGCGCAGGTCATTGGTGTGGATGTAGGCCATGGCCAGTTGCACGAGCGCCTGCGCAGCGACGTGCGCGTGGTGGGCGTGGAGGGCCTGAACGCCCGCGCCATGACGGCCGAGTCGCTGCAGGAAGCGTGCGAAGAAGCGCTGTGTGAGCGTGTGGAGCAAGACCCCGATGACAACGACACCCAGCCGGTCGCGCCCTATAGCTGGATGCGCAATGGCGGCCTGGTGGACGAGGAATACGACGACAGCGACGATGCCAAGGAGCAGGACGTGGAGGCCTTCAAGGCCGAACGGGTTGCCAGGGAGAATTCCCGCGCCGAGGGGGCACTGCCCACCGTGCGCCGTCGCAGGGAAGGCCGCGAAGCCGTGGACATCACGCCCGCGTTCGACCTCGTCACCGGCGATTTGTCCTTCATCTCCCTTACGCTGGTTTTGCCTGCCCTGGTGCCGTTGATGAAACCCGAAAGTGCATTGCTCATGCTGGTCAAGCCGCAATTTGAATTGCAACCGGGCCAGGTGGGCAAAGGCGGTATCGTGCGGGATGAAGCCTTGTATGGGGTGGTGGAAACGCGCATCCGCGAGGCCTGCGCTGAGCAGGGGCTGGCGGTGGTGGCGTGGCTGCCCAGCACCATCGATGGCGGTGACGGAAACCGCGAGTTTTTTGTATACGCAAGGAGGGCCGCATGAACGCAGCCAGCGCGCAAGGCACCGGATTCCCGGTAAGTTTTGAGTTCTTCCCGCCCAAAACCCCCGAGGGCGTGGAGAAGTTGCGTGGCGTGCGCCAGCAGCTTTACACCCTGCAGCCCGATTTTTGCTCGGTGACCTATGGGGCCGGTGGTTCCACCCAAGAAGGCACCTTTGGCACCGTGCGTGAGATCCTGGCAGAAGGCGTGGGCGCCGCGTCCCACTTTTCGTGCATTGGTGCCACACGCCAGTCCGTGCGCGAGGAGTTGGCCACTCTGAAGGCCATGGGAGTCAAGCGCCTGGTGGCATTGCGCGGAGACCTGCCCAGCGGCTATGGCGCGGGGGGCGAGTTTCACTATGCCAGCGACTTGGTAGCCTTCATTCGTGCCGAGACGGGGCGGGATTTCCACATTGAAGTCGCGGCCTACCCTGAAGTGCATCCCCAGGCCAGGTCGCCGCAGGCGGACCTGCAAGCCTATGCGACCAAGGTATTGGCGGGGGCGGACTCCTCCATCACCCAGTATTTTTACAACAGCGATGCGTATTTTCGCTTTGTGGAGGATGCCCGGCGGCTGGGGGTCGACGTGCCTGTGGTGCCAGGCATCATGCCGATCAGCAGTTCGACGCAGCTGATGCGTTTCTCGGACGCCAGTGGTGCTGAAATCCCGCGCTGGATTCGCTTGCGCTTGCAGGCGTTCGGCGACGACACGGCCAGCATCAAGGCCTTTGGCCTCGATGTGGTGACGGACCTGTGTGACCAGTTGCGCAGTGCAGGCGTCCCGGCACTGCATTTCTACACCATGAACCAAAGCGCGGCGACTCTCGAAATCTGTCGCCGGCTGGGGATCTGATGGCGGGGCGCAGACGGGTCACGTTTGCGCAGCTTGGTTTCCTGGTCTCTGGGCCAGGCTTGGTGGGGTGCGTTGTGGCGGCGTGTGTCTTGGGGGCTGCGTTGCCTGTTGCACGGGCCCAGGGCCTGTCGGCACAGCCGCAAGACCTGGCGCCGAATCTCCTCACGGTGCCGGGGGAATCCATGTTGATCGACCCGCCACCTGCGCCGCCACCCGTCAGCGTCGATGCCTCCCCCCTGGGCCTGCAAGCCGATGAAGTGGGACTCGCGTCATGGTATGGCGCCCGGTTCCACAGGCGCCGCACGGCCAGTGGCGAACTGTTTGACATGCGGGCGTTGACCGCGGCACACCCCACCTTGCCCTTTGGCACGCGGGTCTGCGTGCGCAGCGAGGCCACGGGACGGTCGGTGGTGGTGCGCATCAACGACCGGGGCCCCCACATCCGCAACCGCGTGATCGACCTCAGCCGGGGTGCGGCCGAGGCGCTGGGTGTGATGGGGCTTGGGCTCAAGCCGGTTGAGCTGTTTGCCCTGGAAAGCGACGAGCAGGACTGCCCGGCGCCGTAGGCACGGTCTCAGGCCGCTCAGCCGCCCGATTCGAGCGTGTGGGTGGCGTGTTTGTCTTGCGCCAGCAGCTCCGCCATCTGTGGCAAGGCTGTTTTCAGGGCTGCCTTCAGCGTGAAGGGTGGGTTGATGATGAACATGCCACTGGCCGGCAGGCCCGGGCGCTTGACATCACCGGCTGCCGTCTCCGTGAGTTTGCTGGACTTGACCGTCAGCGTTGCATGCAACCAGCTTTTGCCCGCTTTGGTGGCCAGCGTCTTCAGGCGCCGGGGCAGGTCGTGCGCTTCGGGGCGGGGGATGATCGGGTACCAGAACGCGTAGGTGCCCGTGGCAAAGCGCTTGAGCGAATCGGCCGCCAAATCCAGCACCTTGCCGTAGTCGCTCTTGATTTCATAGCTGGGATCGCATAGCACCAAAGCGCGCCGGGCTGGTGGGGGCAGAAACTTTTTGATGCCCTCAAAGCCGTCTTCGTGCAACACAGCCACTTGTCGGCCCGCCTGCAGCTGGGCCACGTTGCCGGCCAGGGCCCGCAAGTCAGTAGGGTGCAGCTCAAAAAGCTTGAGCTTGTCTTGCTCGCGCAGCAGGCGCTGCGTGATGAACGGCGAGCCGGGGTACACCCGTAGCGTTTTGCCCTGGTTGAAGGCAGTCACCATCTCTACATAGCTTTGGAGCGCCGGCTCAAGTGCTGGAACCGTCGGCGCAAAGAGGCGGACGATGCCGTCGGCGGCCTCGCCGCTGGTGCTCGCATAGTCACCATCGAGCCGGTACAAGCCCGCGCCGGCATGGGTGTCCAGCACGGTCAAGGCCGCGTCTTTTTCGATGAGATGTTGCAAGGTGGCAATCAGGACCGTGTGCTTGAGCACATCGGCGTGGTTGCCTGCGTGGAAGGCGTGGCGATAACTGAACATGGCCCCAATGGTAACGATTGCGCCTGCAGATCTCATCCAGGGTGCTTTCGGGTCGCGGCACAATCGACACCTGCCGGAGTGCAGGATGGCCACGTGCGTGATGTTTTTGGCATACAGGAATCCTTTTGTTGCGATATCCCGTGGACCATGCTTCATGATGGTGCCCGCAGCGGCTTAGGCGCCCGCCGTGTATTTTTGATTTACCCTTGATGCCGCAAGCCCGCCAACTATCTTGACCATGACCGAAAGCGCCGCCCCAGCCCCTGCCAGTGGTGTCAGCCACGTCGACGCGCTGCCACCCGGCTCCCGCTTGGCCGAGTTCGAGATTCTTGCGCTTTTGGGCGTGGGTGGTTTTGGCATGGTCTACAAAGCGTTTGACCATTCACTGCATCGCGCGGTGGCCATCAAGGAGTACATGCCTGCGGCGTTGGCCGGCCGAGCAGAAGGGCAGTCGCTTTGGGTGCGGTCGTTCTCCGACCAGCAAACATTTCACGCCGGACTCGCTTCGTTCGTGGGCGAGGCGCGTTTGCTGGCGCAGTTTGATCACCCGTCGCTGGTCAAGGTGTTTCGTTTCTGGGAGGCGAACAACACCGCGTATATGGTCATGCCGCTATACAGCGGCATGACCCTCAAGCAGGCACGGATGCAAATGCGCACGCCACCGCCTGAAATCTGGTTACGCAAATTGTTGTGGTCGGTGCTGGGAGCCTTGCGCGTGTTGCACGAGGGGAACACGCTGCATCGCGACATATCACCTGACAACATTTTTCTGCAGGACAACGGGCCCCCGGTGCTGCTGGATCTGGGGGCGGCGCGCCATGCGATCAACGACCAGGACCGTAAACACACGGCGGTTCTCAAGGTGAACTACGCGCCCATCGAGCAGTATTCCGAGGATGATGAAGATCTGCGGCAAGGGCCATGGAGCGACCTGTATTCACTGGCCGCCGTGATCCACGGTTGCCTGACCAATGACACCCCCTTGCCTGCGACGCTGCGCTCCATTCGTGACCGCATGGTGTCGTTCTCGCGCATCGCAAGGACTGTCAAACGACAGTTCGGCGTGGAATATTCGGCCCCCTTTGTGGCCGCGATATCACAGTCGCTGGCGTTGCGCCCCGAGGACCGTCCGCAAAACATCGATGCGTTCCTGCAGTCCATGGAGATGACTTCGGCACCCGACGAAGTCCAGCATTTTGATTTCAGGGCCGAGTTGGGCGATATCTGGGTCGAACCCGCCGATCAACCCGGGCCCGGGTTGCTTATCCCCACCGTCGACGTGACCTCGGCGCCGGGTATCGTGGCCGATATCCATGCCCAAGCGCAACGGGTGCAGAGCGCTGATAAAGTCCCCGCTGCGGACGAGTCTGGCGGCGATACGGTCATGCTGGATGGGCCAGACACAGTGGTGTCTGACCCTGGCGATACCGTTTTCATCGATGCGGGCGATACCGTCGCAGTCGACGACTCGCGTTACGACGAGTTGGTGAATAACTGGAGATCCGACGCGGGCGGCAGGCCTTCCGTCGAGCCACGCCCTCACGCCTTGGAGGCCGACACGGTGCGGGCGGCCGCGCGCGGGGCGGGCAAGATTCCTAAAACCGCGCGGAGAACTCCGGTTTGGGCGGGACTCGCTGTCGCAGTCCTGGCGGTGGTTGTGGTAGCTGCGGGCGTGAGGTGGTCTCAGCGGGGTAAGCCTGCGCGCGATGAGATCATCACAGAGATGGCCGAGCGGCCGTCGACGCCTATTGTCGCAGAGGCCGCGCCTGCCGATCCGGGCATTGCGGGGGGCATTGTTCCCGTTGCGGATGTCGCGGGCGGTGCCAATGTGGTGCCACCGCTCGCCTCTGACGGTGCCAGCGCTGTTGTCTCCGCCGCATCGGCGCCAGTCCCTGCGTTTGTCGCTGCGCCCCAGCCGCGTGCGGCGAGCCGTTCGGCCAAACGCGCAGCCCCCGAGCCGATTTCCACGCCGATCGTTGTCCACGAGGAGCCTATCCCTGCGCCGCCGCCCATCGTCACTCCGCCCAAGCCCAAGCCCGTGGCTGCGCGGGTGCCGTCGCCGCAAGACGTCTGTGCCGATTCCAATTTTTTTGCGCGCCCCATGTGTATTTACCAGGAGTGCCAGAAGCCTGCTCAGGCCGGGCAGGCCATCTGTGTGGAAAACCGCCGCCGCTATGAAGCCGAAGAGCAGCGTCGTCGCCAGAGTTCCAACTGAGTGGTGTACGTGAATTGCAAGCGCCTGCTCGCTTAACGCCAGTGCGCAGCTTGCGTTCGATATCAACAAATTCGTATAATCGCGGGCTTCGCAGCGCTTTTGTGGTCCCGCGGCGAAGATTGACTCCCACCTAAGAGGCTTCCTTCAGAGAAGCACCGACCGTGGAAAAGGACCCGCCAAACCCTCTTCATAAGAGAAAACTCATGACTACAACTTTCAGCGCTAAGCCCGCTGAGGTCGTGCACGAGTGGTTTGTGATTGACGCGACCGACAAGGTCCTCGGACGAGTAGCCAGCGAAGTTGCTCTCCGTTTGCGCGGCAAACACAAGGCCATTTACACGCCTCACGTCGACACTGGTGACTTCATCGTCATCATCAACGCCGCCCAGCTCAAGGTCACCGGCACCAAGTCCCTGGACAAGGTGTATTACCGCCACTCGGGTTATCCCGGCGGTATCACGGCCACGAACTTCCGCGACATGCAAGCCAAGCACCCCGGCCGCGCGCTGGAAAAGGCCGTCAAGGGCATGCTGCCCAAGGGCCCCCTCGGCTACGCGATGATCAAGAAACTCAAGGTGTACGGTGGTGCAGAGCATCCCCACACCGCCCAGCAGCCCAAAGTGCTGGAAATCTAAGGAGCCTTGAGATGATTGGTGAATGGAACAATGGCACCGGCCGTCGCAAGTCCAGCGTCGCCCGCGTGTTTCTGAAAAAAGGCTCCGGCAAGATCATGGTGAACGGCAAGGACATCCAGTCCTACTTCGGCCGCGAAACCTCGATCATGATTGCCAAGCAACCGCTCATGCTGACCAACCACGCCGAGACCTTCGACGTGATGATCAACGTGCACGGTGGTGGTGAATCCGGCCAGGCGGGTGCTGCCCGTCACGGTATCACCCGTGCGCTAATCGACTACGACGCAACGCTCAAGCCCGTCCTGAGCCAAGCCGGCTTCGTGACGCGTGATGCCCGTGAAGTTGAACGTAAAAAGGTCGGTCTGCACTCTGCACGCCGCGCCAAGCAGTTTTCCAAGCGTTAAGCTTTGGAGCTGTCCGGATGTTGCCTTGTGCAACATCCACTGCAAAGTATTCCTCGGACTGCTTTACAGAGAAAAACCGCCTTCGGGCGGTTTTTTCGTTTATGGTGCGCTCTTTTGTTTTCAGCGGGCGGCGCGCGCCTGCACTGTTCTGACTCAATGCGTTTTCGTCTCCTTCGCCGTCGGCTGACTATTACTGCCCCTCGGGTTGCCATTCGCAGTGCGTTGCCATGGCCTTTTCGCTGGCTGGCATTGGCGGTGGTGTTGGGCTTTTGCGCCGCCGTTGCACTCTGGGCGTTTGAGTTTGGTAAATCCATTGCGGGGCTCGACACGGCTTCACATGACGAGTTGCTCAAGCTGAAGGCCGAGGTCACACAATTGCGGGATTCCGCGCAGGAGAGGCAAACCGTAGCGCTGACGTCTGAGGGTTTGTTGGTGACCGAGCGTGCCGCCAAGGAAAGCTTGCTCACCCAGGTGCGCCAGCTTGAGGCCGAAAATCAGACCCTGCGTGAAGACCTTGGTTTTTTTGAAAAACTGATTCCCGCAGCGAAGACGGATGGCCTGGCGATTCGCGCGCTGCAGGCCGAAGTGGTAGGGGGCATGCAGTTGCGGTGGCAGGTATTGCTCATCCAGGCCATCCGCAATGCGCCTGAATTCAATGGGCGGCTGGAGTTGGTACTGGCAGGCACCCGAAATGGCAAGCCCTGGACTCAGACCCAGCCACCCCAGGGGCACCCGGTTCAGGTCAAACAATACCGCCGTATCGAGGGCGTCGTCGATTTGGCGGCGGACACCGTGGTAAAAACCGTCACTGCACGCGTGATGGATGGCACTGCCATTCGCGCCATGCAAGTCATGCCCGTCGACCAGTCGCCGGCTTCTCCGTGAGTCGGCGATGGGTGCTCGTCTTGCCAAGGTGGCACCCACTAGATCCGGGGCTTTTTCATGCGGATCTGGCCGCACAAAGCCTTTTTACCCCTCTCACATGCCCGCCCGCGGGATCCATGTTTTCAAGGACTTTTGCCCATGTTTTCGCGTAAAAAGCAGCCGCCCATCAAAAGCCTGGTAGCGCAGGGCACAAAAATTGAAGGCAATGTGCACTTTGGCGAAGGCATGCGCATCGACGGCGACGTGGTGGGGGATATCCGCGCCAGCGCCGGGCAGCCCAGCATTCTTGTGATCTCCGAAACGGCCCGTGTTGAAGGGGCCGTGCATGCTGACCATGTCATCATCAATGGGCAGGTGCTGGGGCCGGTACACGCTGGCGAGCTTCTGGAGTTGCAGCCCAAGGCGCAGATCACCGGCAACGTGCACTACAAGGCGCTTGAAATGCATCAAGGCGCCACGATAGCGGGACAAATGATTCCCACCACCGTGCTGATCGGTGAAAAGCCCCCACTCAAGTTAGCGTCAAACAGCCAGTGAACCGAATTCCCGACGGGTTTGCAGTAGTATTCCCTGCAAACCCTGAACCCGGAGTACCTCATGAGCGCTGTTGCCGAAAACATCCAGACCGAAATGCCTGCCCCCATTCTGTTTACCGACAGCGCGGCGGCCAAGGTGGCGGACCTGATTGCCGAAGAGGGCAACCCTGATCTGAAACTGCGTGTATTTGTGCAGGGCGGTGGCTGCTCAGGGTTTCAGTATGGTTTCACGTTTGATGAAATCACCAACGAAGACGACACCATCATGTCCAAAAATGGGGTGTCTCTGTTGATCGATGCCATGAGCTACCAGTATCTGGTGGGCGCAGAGATTGATTACAAAGAAGATCTGCAGGGCGCGCAGTTTGTGATTAAAAACCCGAATGCCACCACCACGTGTGGCTGCGGTTCCAGCTTCTCCTGATCCGTGTCACGCGGCGCAGGCAGTTTGCCAGACTGCTTGCGCGATACCGAATGAATCAAGCCGCCTCTGGGCGGCTTTTCATTGGGACTTGGGGTCCTGAAAACGGCCCTTGACTGTCGATATGCCCTGGGTGGGCCGCGTGGGCCCTGACACCCTGCGCGGCAGGCCGGTTTGAGGCTGGTTTTGTTTTGAAGGCGTTGCCCAGCACCATGTCGCAGCAATCATCCCCCAAAGTGCTTTTATGGCTCGTAGCCGTCGGCTTCTTCATGCAGACGCTGGACGCGACCATCGTCAACACCGCGTTGCCGGCCATGGCGAAGAGCCTGGGCGAAAGCCCGCTACGCATGCAGTCTGTGGTGGTGGCGTATTCGCTGGCGATGGCGATGCTGATCCCCGCCTCTGGTTGGGTCGCAGACCGTTTTGGGGCGCGCCGTGTCTACCTTTGCGCCATCCTGCTTTTTGTGGCGGGGTCGGTGTGTTGCGCGTTTTCGCAGAGTCTTTCTCAACTGGTGGCCGCGAGGGTGGTGCAGGGGGCGGGTGGTGCGCTTTTGCTGCCTGTGGGGCGGTTGGTGGTGCTGCGGACTTTCCCACGCGAGAAGTTCTTGCGGGCGATGAGTTTTGTGGCCATTCCGGGGCTCATTGGCCCGCTGCTGGGGCCAACCCTGGGTGGGTGGCTCGTGGAGGCGGCGTCGTGGCACTGGATTTTTCTCATCAACGTGCCGGTAGGGCTGATAGGCTGCGTGGCCACCTTGCGCCACATGCCGGGCGAGCCGGTGCCCATGGTCTCGCGCTTTGACATGGCAGGCTACCTGATGCTGGCCTTCGGCATGGTGGCCTTGTCACTGGCGCTGGATGGGCTGGCCAGCCTGGGGTTGCGGCAGGCCAGCGTGTTGGTGCTCATGATTTTCGGGCTGGCCAGCCTCGTTGCCTATTGGTTGCACGCAGCCCGCAAGCCTGACCCGTTGTTTTCCCCGCGGCTGTTCTCTATCGACACCTTGCGCATTGGTTTGCTGGGTAATCTTTTTGCCAGACTGGGCAGCGCGTGCATGCCGTTCTTGATCCCACTGCTGCTGCAGGTCACCATGGGCTACTCGCCAATGCAGGCGGGGATGATGATGCTGCCGGTCGCCACAGCGGGCATGTCGATGAAGCGGTTCACCACCACGCTGATCACCCGCTTTGGTTACCGCCAAGTGCTCGTGGGCAACACGCTGCTGGTGGGCGTGACCATGGCCAGCTTCGGGCTGGCGGCGCCCACGCAGCCGCTGTGGGTGCATGTTGTGCAACTGGCCGTGTTTGGCGCCGTGAACTCACTGCAATTCACCGCCATGAACACCGTCACCCTCAAGGACCTGGAGCACGCCATGGCCAGCAGCGGCAACAGCTTGTTGTCCATGGTGCAGATGGTGGCGATGGGCATGGGGGTGGCCGCCGCTGGTGCCGTGCTGGCTGCGTTCACCGAGTTCTTTCAAGCTGCGGGGGCGGGGTTACAAACACTGCCAGCGTTCCAGGCCACCTTCGCCTGCATGGGGCTCATCACCGTGGCATCTGCAGGTATCTTTTGGCAGCTGTCACCGCAAGACCGCTCGCGCCATGCCGCCGAGGCGGCGGTGGAGGCCCGCGAACCGGGCTAACGGCACCAGGGCGTAGTCGCCAGGCGCGCGTCCTTCGGTCAGGGGCAGGCCGGGTACACGGCACCCAGCACCCGCTGGCCGACTGCGCCGGTCACACTGGCCAGGTTACCAGGCGCTGCGTGTAACGTCTGTCGGGCCAGCCATGCAAAAGCGGCTGCTTCTACCTGCATTGCGGGCAGGCCCAGCGCATCCGTGGGCACCACCTGCAGGTCGCGGCAGGCGAGCTGAAGGCGCGTCATGAGATGGGTGTTGAGTGCGCCACCGCCACATACTGCCAATGTTTTGCTATTGTTTTTATAGCTATTTGCGCAATTGCAGCAAGCGCTAACGGTGAATTCTGTCAATGTCGCTTGCACGTCAACCGGCGCCGCATGTGCAAAGCGCTGCAGATGAGTCTCCAGCCAGGCCGGGTTGAACAGATCGCGGCCCGTACTTTTGGGGGGCGTCTTTTGCAAGAAGGGCTCTTGCATCAATGCCCCCAGCAAGTCAGGCAACACCTGCCCCGATGCGGCCCAGGCGCCGGCAGCGTCAAACGCGTGCCCGGTATGGCGTTGACACCAGTAGTCCATCAATGCGTTGCCGGGCCCGCAGTCAAACCCGATGACGCTATCGTCCGCGCCCAGAACGCTGAGGTTGGAGATACCGCCGATGTTCAGCACCAGAACGGTTTCACCGGTGCGGCCGAAAATGCCTTGGTGAAACGCTGGCACCAGCGGGGCCCCCTGGCCCCCGGCTGCCACGTCGCGGCTGCGCAAGTCGGCGACCACCGCAATGCGCGTTATTTCCGCAAGCAGGGCAGGATTGCCCAGTTGTAGCGTGTAGCCTGTTCCGTCAAATTCCTGGGGTCGGTGCCGCACTGTCTGGCCATGGGCGCCAATGGCTCGGATGGCAGACGCGGCGTGGCCGCTGCGCTCCAGCAGTTCATGCACAACGCGGGCGTATGTGCGCGACAGCGCATTGCCGGCCAGCGCGGCGCGATGTAATTCGTTGCTACCGGGGGTATTGAGCGCCAGGAGCTCTGCGCGCAGCGCTGGCGCAAAAGCGGTGCTGGCATGGTGGGTGACCACCATGCGCGGCCCGGAGAAGTCGGCCAGCACGCCGTCCACCCCGTCGAGCGATGTGCCCGACATCAGGCCGATATACAGATCGGACATGGCCTGTGGATCGGTCGCGACGGTGGGCGGGGCAGCGTGTTTGGCCAGCAGTGCGGGGATCAGTCCGCGCTGGCCTGTTCGATCAGCGCTGCGGCAGACAACTGCACCCGCATGTTGGCCGCCAGGCGGTTGAAGACAGGGCGCGCAGCCGCCGACACAGGTGCCGCTGCATCACTTTGGGCGACGATGGTCATCGGGTCTTGCTGCTGGCCGTTCACGCGGAATTCGAAATGCAGGTGTGGCCCGGTGGCCCAGCCGGTGGCGCCCACGGCTCCAATGGTCTGGCCTTGTTCCACCGTTTGGCCCTGGTGCACATCAATGCGGCTCAGATGGGCATACACGGTGACGTGCTGATTGCGGTGCTTGACGAAGATAACGTTGCCATAGCCGTTTTGCACGCCGGCAAACTCGACCACACCATCACCCACGGTGCGCACGGCAGTGCCGGTGGGGGCTGCAAAGTCGGTCCCCAGGTGCGCTCGCCACGTTTTCAGGATGGGGTGCAGGCGCATTTTGAAGCCGCTTGTCACCCGCGAGAATTCCACCGGTGCCGCGAGGTAGGCGCGGCGCATGCTCTCGCCATTGAGGGTGTAGTACGCGCCTTTGGCTGCGCCCGGTTCCTGGAACCAGACGGCTTCATGGTTCTTGCCGTTGTTGACAAACTCGGCGCTCAGTACGCGGCCGCTGGAGAGCGGTTCGCCATCGGCTTCCAGGGTTTCGTACACCACCGAAAAGCGGTCGCCCTTGCGCAGCGAGCGGCGAAAGTCGATGTTGCCCGAAAACAGCTCGGCCATTTGCACCGCGACAGCGTCGGGGATGTTTGATGCATCGGTGGCGGCAAACAGCGAACTCTGGATGATGCCGCCCGACAGGCGGCTGCTGGTCGTCATCTTGGCGGTTTCGATGCGCGTGGCGAATTGCTCGCCCTTGCGCTCGACAATCAGGCGGCGGAAGTCGCCACTGTCGTCAGGTACCCAGCGGACTGTCAGGCGCACGAGGCGATGGTCATCGGTGGTCTCGGCAGAAACGATACGGCCAGTGCGTCCGAGCACATTTTGTCGGACAGGACTGTCACTTCGCAAAAAAGCGGCAGCGGCCGGGTCGGCCACGCCCAGGCGTTGAAGCAACGACTCTGGCGTGTCGCTGCTGCGCACCTGCTCGGAGCGGAACAGCGAGAAGCCTGGGGACTCCAGTTGGCCCAATACCAGATTTTCAGCCAGTGACTCTACGGGGTAGCTCACCGTGCGCACGGGCAATTCGGCCACGTCGGGGCCCAGCGATGCCACGGCGAAAGCGCCGCCACCGCCGGTCAACAGCAAGGCTGCGATGGCGGCAGTGATACGTTTGGGGTGTTGTTGGATCGTGCGGGACAGTCGGTCAAGCAAAGCCGAACTGGCGGTGGTCAAGCCGTGAATCAAAATTCTATTCCCAGGGTGATTGCGAATCCATGACACTCCTCCGGCGCTAAGACGGGGCAAGGCATGAAACACAGACTGTCAGGCTGCAGCCATTCGACAGGATGACGAAAAACAAGTCGAAACAGCGGGCCCACTAGAATCCGCCTCTGCAATGTGGGCTGAAGTATAGCGGTGCATGCTGTCTAGACATCCAAAAAAACCCTTATGAATCAATCTGCTGTTACAACAACCCCGGTCTCTGATGGTGTAGGACGGGCCCTCGAAATCTCGCTGCGCGGCGTGCAAGAGCTGCTGCCGCAGGACGAATGGGTCAAGAAGCTGACACGCTCGGAGGCCACCGGCCAGCCGCTGCGCATCAAACTGGGCCTGGACCCCACGGCCCCCGACATCCACATCGGCCACACGGTGGTGCTGAACAAGATGCGGCAGTTGCAAGATCTGGGCCACCAGGTCATCTTCTTGATCGGCGACTTCACCAGCCTGATCGGCGACCCATCGGGCCGCAACAGCACGCGCCCGCCGCTCACGCCCGAGCAGATCAAGGTGAACGCCGAGACTTATTACAAGCAGGCCAGCATGGTGCTGGACCCCGCGCGCACCGAGATCCGCTACAACAGCGAGTGGAGCGAGCCCCTGGGTGCGAGCGGCATGATCCAGCTGGCCTCGCGCTACACCGTGGCGCGCATGATGGAGCGCGACGACTTCCACAAGCGCTTCACCACCGGCCAGTCCATTGCGGTGCACGAGTTTTTGTACCCGCTGATGCAGGGCTACGACTCGGTGGCCTTGAAGAGCGACCTGGAGCTGGGCGGCACGGACCAGAAGTTCAACCTGCTCATGGGCCGCCATTTGCAGCAGGAATATGGCCAGGAGCCGCAGTGCGTGCTCACCATGCCGCTGCTGGTGGGGCTGGATGGCGTGGACAAGATGTCCAAGTCCAAGAGCAACTACATCGGCATTGCCGAGGACGCCAACACCATGTTTGCCAAGGTGCTGTCGATCAGCGACACCCTGATGTGGGACTGGTACACGCTGCTGTCGTTCAAGAGCCTGGCCGAGATCGCCGCGCTCAAGGCCGAGATCGCAGGCGGGCGCAACCCCAAGGACGCCAAGGTCATGCTGGCCAAAGAAATCACCGCGCGTTTTCACAGCGCCGCAGCGGCCGATGCGGCCGAGCAGGATTTCATCAACCGCAGCAAGGGCGGCGTGCCCGATGAGATTCCCGAGGTGTCGTTGTCTGGCGCGCCGTTGGGCATTGGTGCGCTGCTCAAGCAGGCCAATCTGGCGCCGTCGGGCAGCGAGGCCAACCGCCTGATCGACGGCGGCGGCGTGCGCGTGGATGGCAGCGTGGTCAGCGACAAGGGCCTGAAGCTGGCCGCTGGCACCTACGTGGTGCAGGTGGGCAAGCGCAAGTTTGCGCGGGTGACCTTGGCCTGAGTTTCAGGCCAAATGGGCCGGTAGCGCTTGATGGATAAGCGCTGGTAGCTATCAAAATAGAAGCGCTGAACCCCGCTGGGTCAGCGCTTTTTTGTTGTCAATCCAGGTTGTCGTTCAAGTCCGGGTCTGGCACATCCCCGATCGCCTCGCGCGTGGCCTGCGCCTGGATCTGCAGCCAGGCGCAAAACGCCTTGATCTCGGGCCGCTGCGCGCTGCGCGGCCCCACCATCAGCCAGTAGGCCAGCGGCGAGTCGATGCGGTGGCCGGGCAGCACCTCCACCAGGTCTCCGGCCGCCAGGGCATCGGCAATCAGCGGCATGCGGGCCAGCGCCAGGCCCTGGCCGGCCAGGGCCGCCTGCACGATCTGGTGGGCGTAGTTGAAGTACAGCCAGCGCTGGGGTTGCAGCTTGGTCAGGTCGCGGGTGTCAAACCAGCGGCGCCAGCTCAGGTGCTCCAGGTAGTGCGTGCGGTGGGCGTCGCCCGCCTCGATCAGGGTGAACTGCGCCACGTCGGCCGGGGTGCGCAGTGGCTTGCCGCTTTTGAGCAGCCAGGGGCTGGCCACCACGGCCAGTTGCTCGCCAAACAGGCGGATGCCGCCCTGCGTGGCGCCAGCGGGCATGGCGTAGCGCAGGGCCAGGTCCACGTCCGAGGTTTCCAGGTCGACCTGCACATCGCTCGCATCAATGCGGATGTCGATGCCCGGGTTGTCGCGCTGGAACTCCTCCATGCGCGGGATCAGCCACATCGAGGCAAAACTCGCCCAAGTGGTGATGGCCACGCTGCGGCGCCCTGCGGTCTGGCGCACCAGGCGCACGGCGGCGTCCATGCGCTCCAGCGCCGGGGCCACGGCGCGCTGCAGTTGCGCGCCTGCACTGGTGAGCTCCACCGCCCGCGTGTGGCGCAGGAACAGCGTCACCCCCACTTCTTCTTCCAAAGCCTGTATCTGGCGGCTCACGGCCGACTGGGTGAGCGCCAGCTCGTCGGCGGCAGCGCGGAAGTTCAGGTGCTTGGCCACCGCCAGAAAGGCGCGCCAGTGGCCGGTGGCCACGGGGCGGGTGCGAAGAACGGCAGGGGAGTATTCGGCAGAGGTCATGGTGGCATTCCTGCGCAGGATGATTCATGCGTTGATGGAATGAATAGCGTACCGCGTTTTCATTGGACTGTGTAGCGCCGCAAGCGCACCATCCAGCCCTAACAACACCTTGTCATTGAGCCGAAGGAGCTTGTCATGCCACCGACCCACATTCTGGAAACGCAACAATTCGTTCAGGCCAGCCAGGCGGGCCGACCTGCGGCCGGTTGCTGGAAATTGACCAATGGCCAGGCCCTGTCGCTGCGCCCGCGCACCCGTGGTGTGCTGCAGATTGCGCAAGGGCAGGTCTGGCTCACGCTGAGGGGGGCTCTGGCGGACTGGCCGGGCTCTGCGGCGGACCATGTGCTGAAGGCGGGTGAGCAATTGGCCATCGCGCCGGGCCAGCATGTGGTGATGGAAGCTTGGAACCCTGCGGGGCACACCGATGCCGTGGCTTTCCGTTGGGACAGCGTGGCGGCACCGGCCACAGCACAGCCCACCAGCCTGGCCGCCCGCGAATGGGAATGTGGTGTGGTGCAGCCGCTGCGCGACCTGGTGCATGCACTGGGCCAAGGCGGGCGTGCCTTGGGTACGGCGCTGGTGGATGTGACGGGTGCGGGCGGCCGATTTGCTGCGGGCCTGGCCCGGTTTGCTATGCATCGGATAGCAGGCCCGCTCCAGCGCAAGCCAGCCTGAAGCGCCCATGCAGAAAAAGCATCAATAGGTGCCGTGCTTTTCATTGGACGTTGTTCTACAAGCCGCGCACCATACGTTTTATTAGGGTTAACCCGGACAAAATCATGACAACCTCTCGCGCTCTCCATTTGCTCTCCACATCCCGCGCCGTGGGCGCCATGGCCGCAGATGCCGCCGGCTTCGTGGCCGCTGGTGCCGCCATCCGTCTGGCCCCTAAGGCCGCGATGACACTGCGTATTGCCGAAGGCCAGGCCTGGGTCACGCTGGGCAAGGGCATCGGCGATAGCAGCGACGTGTTCCTGTGCGCCGGGCAGTCGCTGCCCGTGGCTGCAGG
Source organism: Acidovorax radicis (assembly GCF_020510705.1). Taxonomy (NCBI): domain Bacteria; kingdom Pseudomonadati; phylum Pseudomonadota; class Betaproteobacteria; order Burkholderiales; family Comamonadaceae; genus Acidovorax; species Acidovorax radicis. The sequence goes on along the minus strand of NZ_CP075184.1, from coordinate 4,272,813 downwards.
CCAATCGGTGGTGGTCGAGCCGCTGGGCGGCCGCCGCCTGCAGTACCGCTGGGTGCGCGGGGATGCCGCCAATGCCCGCCCTGCATCGTGGTGGCGCCGTGCGTCGTTTGGCAACGGGGCGCCTGCCCACGGTGCCTGGGGCGACGCCTGCTACGCCTGACCTGATCTGCTGGGGGGGCATTCCCCTTGGTGTGGATGTGATTGACACGCTAAAGAGCTGCAAGCGATTGCCTATCAATCGCTTGCAGCTCTTTTTTTGATAGCTAACGCCCTTGGAGCAGGCTCTCAGGTCCGTGCGGCGGAGGCCGGGGCCTTCACGACAGGCTTGACGCTTGTGAACTTGAATGGGCTATGGGCGTGGGCTATGTGGCGCTAGGGCGGTGCCTCGCCCAGCAACCCGATTAACTGGGTCTGCAGCGTTGTCAACAGCTCATCCGACAGGGCGGGCCGCCCTGTCGCAGTGGCCCGGGCCAGCACCAGCCCGCCGACCATGGTGGCCAGAACGTGGATGGCGCGCGCGCGGTCTTGCGGTGGCTCGGTGGCGCTGCCTGCCTCCGCATGGCTGTCTGCCAGCAACTGCGCAAATCGCCCGATATTGCGCTCGATGCCCTGGGCAAACACTTCTGACAATTTGCCACCCGCCCGTGCGGCATCCACCGCCAGGGCGGCGACCGGGCAGCCCGTGCCCGGCGCGTCGCGGTGCTGGGGCGAGAGGTAGCTCTGAATGCGCTCGCCCACGGTGGGCGCGGTGGTAGGGGGCGTGGCGCCGTTCAGCGGGGCTATCGACCAGTCGAACGCACGCGCGCACGCCTCTTGCACCAGCGCATCCTTGGAGGCGAAATGCCGGTACAGCCCGCCATGCGTGAGCCCCGCATCGCGCGTGATGTCGGCCACGCCCACGCCGGCCAGCCCCCGCTCGCGGTACAGGCGGGCCGCCGCGTCCAGGATGCTCTGTCGGTTTTCTGCGGCCTGTGCTTTGGAAACCTTCATGCTTGCCTCTTATTGATTGCGGCCGTACGCAAAAATGGATTCGGCGTTTATGATGATGGTTGCAATCATAAAGGCGCGAACCTGGTCGTTCGCGCTCCGCTGCAGCACCCCGGTGTTGCAGCCCCATCTGTCTGACGAGGTGAATCCATGAAAAAAATGACCCCTGGCGGCTGTTGTGCCGATGTGTGGAGTGGTGTGTGTTGCGGCAAGGCGGTGGCCTGATGCGGCGCGTTGTGGTCACGGGCATGGGCCTGGTGTCGCCGCTGGGCTGCGGCGTGGATCTGGTCTGGCAGCGCCTGCTGGCGGGGCGCTCGGGTCTGTCGCGCCTGCCGGAGTCGGTCACGGACGGCATTGCCGCCAAGGTGGCGGGGCAGGTGCCCAGCGTGGCGGACGACGCGGAGGGGGGCTGGGATGTGGATGCCATCGTCTCGTCCAAAGACCAGCGCAAGATGGACCGCTTTATCCCCTTTGCGCTGGGCGCCGCGCAGCAGGCGCTGGCCCAGGCCGGCTGGCCCCCGGCCGACGAGCGCGCACGCGAGCGCACCGCCACCGTGATCGCGTCGGGTATTGGCGGCTTCGGTGCCATTGCCGAGGCCGTGCGCACCACCGACTCGCGCGGCCCGCAGCGCCTGTCGCCGTTCACGGTGCCGTCGTTCCTGGTCAACTTGGCGGCGGGGCAGGTGTCAATTCGCCATGGGCTCAAGGGTCCGATCGGCGCGCCGGTCACGGCGTGCGCCGCCAGCATCCAGGCGATTGGCGATGCGGCGCGCCTGATCCGCAACGGCGAGGCCGACGTGGTCGTGTGCGGCGGTAGCGAGGCTGCCATTGACCGCGTGAGCCTGGGCGGTTTTGCGGCAGCCAAGGCGCTGGGCTCGGCCTTCAATGACACCCCCGAGCAGGCATCGCGGCCGTTCGATGCGCAGCGCGACGGTTTTGTGATGGGCGAGGGCGCGGGCATGCTGGTGATCGAGGCGCTGGACCATGCCCTCGCGCGCGGCGCGCAGCCACTGGCCGAGCTGGTGGGCTACGGCACGTCGGCCGACGCGTACCACATCACCTCCGGCCCCGAAGACGGTGACGGCGCCGCGCGCAGCATGTGGGCCGCGCTGGCGCAGGCGGGGCTCAAGGCCGACGAGGTGCAGCATCTGAACGCACACGCCACGTCCACCCAGGTGGGCGACCGGGGCGAGCTCGCTGCCATCCGCCGTGTGTTTGGCGCGGGCGCGCAGGTGGCCATCAGCTCCACCAAATCGGCCACCGGCCATCTGTTGGGGGCCGCGGGCGCGGTGGCGGCCATCTTCACGGCGCTGGCGCTGCGCGACCAGGTGGTGCCGGGCACGTTGAATCTGCACACGCCCGATGTGTTGACCGAAGGGCTGGACATGGTGGCGCTGCGCCCGCGGCCGATGGCGCTCACGCACGCCATGCTCAACGGGTTTGGTTTTGGGGGGGTGAATGCCACCCTGATCTTGCGGCGCTGGCCGGCAACGGCCTGACGCGCCTTACGCCTGGCTCGTGATGCGGGTTGCCGGCCTGGCCCGCTGCGGGCCGGTGCCTTTCAGTGGACGAGCTCGCCGCGCACGACTTCAAATGCGGCGAGGGCGGCTTCCCCATCCAGTTGCTCCATGCGGGCCAGCGCTTCCACATCTTCTACCGTGCTGAACGCCAGGCTGAACTGCTGAAAACGCCGCCCTGCCAATGGGCCGTGGTGCAGCACCTCCACGTTGACATGGCGGGGGTCGTTGCGGATGCGCTCAATAAGCTTGAGTACCGCTTTTTGCGGGCCTTCCAGTTGCTGGCAAAAGCGCTGGCCGTCAAAGATCAGCAACCCTGTCACGTCCAGCTCCGCGTTGACATGGCGCGCGCGCCCAGCAATCTCCGCCACCACGCTCAAGGGTTGATCGGGGGCGAGGGTGCTCACATAGAGAACCTCGTAGAGGACGGGGGATACGTTCATAAGTGAGGCCCAATGTAGAGGGCGCACGGTGGCCGCGCAATGTCAAAAGACATAGGTGTGACCGCTGCGCCACCCCGCGAACGACGGCGTTGTAGTCGGATGTGAATGGACGCCCTCCGTCCCTAGAATGGCGCCACCATGAATGTCACCTTGCCTGCCAACGTCTGCCCTCCGACCTGCCACGATTGCCGGTTGCGAAAGACCGGTGCGTTCACCGCCGTGAAGCCCGAGGTGCTGGATTTCATCGAAGGATTTCGCATCGACAGCCTGGCTGTAGAGGCCGGCGGCGCGCTGGTGCGCGAGAACCAGACCAACGCCAAGCTGTTCACCCTGTATTCGGGCTGGGCGTTTCGCTACAAGACCATGAGCGACGGGCGCCGCCAGATCCTCAACTTCTTGCTGCCTGGTGACCTGGTGGGCCTGCAGCAGGAGTTTGGCGATGTGTCTACCCACGGTATCGAGGCGCTGACTGACTGCTCGTTGTGTGTGTTCCAGAACGACAGCCTGTGGGCGCTGTTTCGCGAGCATCCGCGCCTGGGCTACGACATCACCTGGCTGTCGGCCCACGAAGAAGGCCATGTGGACGACAACCTGCTTACCGCCGGCCGCCGCAACGCCACCGAGCGCGTGGCCATGCTGCTCATGCACCTGTACCGGCGGCTCGACCGCATCGGGCTGGTGGAGGACGGCACAGTGGCGTTCCCGCTCAACCAGCAGCACATTGCCGACGCCCTGGGGCTGTCGCTGGTGCACACCAACAAGACGCTGCGGCGCCTGTCGCTGCTGGGCCTGCATGAGCTGAAGAACGGCCGCTTGCGCCTGCTCAACACCCGGGCTCTCGCGCGCATCGCCGAGTACTACGACACGCCGCCCCGGCTGATGCCGTTGCTGTAAAACGCTGTCTGCTGCGGCAGAGATCTGAGAGAAATTGCCTCTAGCGCTTGATAGATAAGCGTGAATAGCTATTGTTTTAATAGCTTTTTGCGCCCAGCGGGCTGCAGCCGATAATCCACGCCATGCCCGCGCGCCGGGCTTTTGCAGCGCCCACCCATCTCCTCTTTCATGACCTCACTCGACATCCTCATCATGGCGGCCGGCAAAGGCACGCGCATGAAAAGCCGCCTGCCCAAGGTCCTGCAGCGCCTTGCTGGCCGCCCCTTGTTGCACCACGTGCTGGACCAGGCCGCGCACCTGCAGGCCCGCAGCGCCATCGTCATCACCGGCCATGGCGCTACAGAAGTAGAAGCGGCTACCGCAGGTGCAGCAGGCGCTGGCGCCTCTTTTGACCTCAAATTCGTGCGCCAGGAACCCCAGCTGGGCACGGGTCATGCCGTGTTGCAGGCCGTGCCGCACCTGCGCGAAGACGGCACGGTGGTGGTGCTGTCGGGCGATGTGCCCCTGACCCAGGCCGACACCCTGCGCGCCCTGGTGGCTGCCAGCGGTGGCGAGCGGCTGGCGCTGCTGACGGTGACCCTGCCCGACCCCATCGGTTATGGCCGCATCGTGCGCAATACATCGGATGCCGTGCAAGGCATCGTCGAACACAAGGATGCGAGCGAGGCCCAGCGCGCCATCACCGAGATCTACAGCGGCATCATGGCCGTGCCCGCGCGGTTGCTCACGCCCTGGCTGGCGCGGCTAACCAATGACAACGCCCAGGGCGAGTACTACCTGACCGACATCGTCGCCATGGCCGTGGCCGACGGTGTGCCCGTAGTGGCCCACCGCATCAGCGACGCTCTGCAAGTGGCAGGCGTCAACAGCCCGCTGCAACTGGCCGAGCTGGAGCGCGCGCACCAACTGCGCCAGGCGCGGGCGCTGATGGAGCAAGGCGTGCGCCTGGCCGACCCGGCCCGCTTCGATGTGCGCGACGATGCCCGCACCGGCGTGCGCGGCGAGCTGGTGTGCGGCCAGGACGTGGAGATTGACGTCAACTGCGTCTTCACCGGCCGCGTGGAGCTGGGCGAGGGCGTGAGCATCGGCGCGAATTGCTGCATTGCCAACGCGCGCATCGCGGACGGTGCCGTGATCCACCCCTACACCCATATCGACGGCGAAAAGGCGGGCGCCACCGTGGGCGAGGGCGCGCTGATCGGCCCCTTTGCCCGCCTGCGCCCCGGCGCGCAGCTGGGCCGCGAGGTGCACATCGGCAACTTTGTGGAAGTGAAAAACAGCACCCTGGCCGATGGTGCCAAGGCCAACCACCTGGCCTACCTGGGCGACGCCACGGTGGGCGAGCGCGTGAACTACGGCGCGGGCAGCATCACCGCCAACTACGACGGCGCCAACAAGCACCGCACGGTGATTGAGGCCGACGTGCACATCGGCAGCAACTGCGTGCTGGTGGCGCCCGTGACCATTGGCGCGGGCGGCACGGTGGGTGGTGGCAGCACCATCACCAAGAGCACGGCGCCCGGCGCGCTCAGCGTGGCGCGCGGCAAGCAGGTCAGCATTGCCAATTGGACCCGTCCCGCCAAACAACCCAAGCCATGAACGAGCCAGACGCGACCGGGCAGGAGCTACAGCAACTGCGCGCCGCGCTGGCCCGCAGCCAGCAGCAGGTGGCCGACATGGCCGCCGCGCAAGAGGAGTTCCTGCGCGCCGTCTCGCACGACCTGCGCGCGCCGCTGCGGCATGTGACGTCATACGGCACGCTGGTGCGCGAGGTGCTGGGCGACTTGCCGCCCGAAGTGCTGCAAGGGCCCGAGGTGCAGGAAGCGCTGGGTTTTCTGGCCACCATGGACCAGTCTGCCCGCCGCATGGGGTTGATGATCGACGGCCTGCAGGCCCTGGTGCGCGTGGGCCGCGCACCGCTGCTCCTGCAACCCGCGTCGCTGGCGGGGGCCATTGCGCAGGCGCGCGCCACGCTGGCAGGGCAGGAGGCGGGTCGGACCGTGGATTGGCAGGTGGCGCCCGACCTTCCCGTGCTGCACGCCGACCCGGCGCTGCTGCAGGAGCTGCTGGTGCAATTGCTGGGCAACGCGCTCAAGTTCACCCGGCCCGTGGCCCAGGCCCGCATCGCCGTGCAGGCCGATGTGGCGCCCTCGGGTCAGGTGGGTTTCATGGTGCAGGACAACGGCGTGGGATTCGACCCTGCGCGCGCGGCTGGCTTGTTCGGCGTGTTCCAGCGCCTGCACCGCGAGGCCGAGTTTGAAGGCGTGGGGGGCGGGCTGGCCTTGTGCCGCACCATTGTCGAGCGCCATGGTGGAACGGTAACCGCCACCGCCGTGTCGGGGCTGGGGTGTACGGTGCGGGTGCAGTGGCCTGCTGGTTCCTACCCCCCTGCCATGCCAGGTCGAAAGATCGCTAGACCGCTAGACCGCTAGACCGCTGGCAGCAGCGCAGGCTCCATACAACCGGCCACCTGGTTGCGCCCCCCGTTTTTGGCCGTGTAAAGCGCCGTGTCTGCTGCGTCGATCCACGCCCGCAGGCTGCTATGGCGGTGGTCTGCAGGCGCTACGCCGATGCTGCTGGTGATGCGAATACCCGGCAGGCTGCGCAGCCGCACCCCTTCGGTTTGCTCGCGGATGCGGTGCGCAATGGCCAGGGCGTCCTTGGCGTGCATGCCGGGCAGCACGATGGCAAACTCGTCGCCGCCATAACGCCCAGCGCAGTCGCCTGCGCGCACATTGCCGCGCACCACGTGGGCCAATGCGCGGATCACTTCATCTCCCACGGTGTGGCCATGGGTGTCGTTGATTTCCTTGAATCGATCGATGTCCAGCATCAGCATGCAGGCGGGCTCATCGGTGGTGTGGTGGCGGCGCAGTGCGGCCTCGGCCTGCTCTTGCCAGTGGCCGCGTCCGAACAGGCCGGTGAGTGCGTCCATGCGACGCAGCTCGTCGAGCATCTGATTCTGGCGCGCGGTTTTGCGTATCAGCTGGTAGCTCACCATGCTGACCGACAGCGTGTGCAGCACCATGACCGGCAGGCACGCGATCATCACGCGCATGGATGTCTCGGGTGCCCAGTGAACGCCCATCAGCAGCGCGCAGACCGAGCCGCCTGCCAATATGGCCCATAACGCGTGAGCCCACAGCCTGCGAATGCCCGTGGTGATCTTGTCCACCATGGTCAGCGTGACCACCAGCACGCTGGGCAGCAGATTGAAGTGCATCAGCGGCACAAACGCGGCCGCCATGGCGGAATCAACGAGCAGGTTGTTGATCTCGGTGCGATACGGGTCAGCGCTGTAGCGCGTGCGCAGGTAGGCCACGTGGGGCCACACAAACGCGAGCAGCACCATGCCCGCCCAGGCATACAGCGACGCCTGGCGTTCCCACAGCACGACGCCCACCACCATGCCACCCAGCCCCATGCCCAGCATGCGCAAGGGGTAGATACGTCGGGGCATCTGGCGGCGAGGCGTTGACATGGGTGTGATGGGCGTGATGGGTGTGCCAAGGGTGCCGGGGCGGCCTGCAGCGGGCATTCGTGCAGGCGGTGTGTAAGAAATTGTCAGAGCTTACAGTGCGCCGCCAGCAGACACCAGCATGAAATTGCCACGTGACCCCCGTGCCGGAGCGCCGTGGCGCATGGGCCCGCACTGTGGCGCTCCAGGCATGTGGTGTGGCAGCGAGCGTTTGCTCTCAATGCCAAATGCCCAATGCGGGGCGTCGAAACCCGTCAACGCGCCTGAAGATGCCGCAACTGCTGGCGCAATGCGGCCACCTCCTCGATCAGGTCGGTGGTCAGGGCGGCCAGTTCGGGGTCGGCGTCGAAGGTGGCTTCCAGGTGGGCCAGCCGCCGTGCGCGCACCACGGTGGCGCTGCTGAATCGCCATGTGGTGGGGTTGCCGGTGGCGCCCTCGGCACTGGTTTGCAGCAGGCCCTCTTGCAGCCGTGTGAGGACCCAGTCGGCATCCATCCGGCAGGCGCTGGCCAGGGCGTCGAGGGTGAGTGCGGTGGCGTCGTCGTCCAGCAGCTCGGCCAAGAGGGTGTGGCGCGGGGCCGCGCTGGTGCCAGAGGTGGATTGCGGGGCGCTCATGGCTGGGCTCCTTGGGGGGCTCGTGGATTGAAATGCGCAAACGCCTGTGCGAGCGACGCATAGGCTGCGCGCGTTGCATCGTCTGTGGCGGGCGGCAAGGCGATATGCAGCTCCAGATACAGGTCACCCGCCGGCTTGCCGGGGATGCCACGGCCTTTCAGGCGCAGCTTGCGCCCGGCCTTCCAGCCTGCGGGAACGGTGACCTCGATCACCGACCCGCCCGGCGTGCCCACCTCGATCGAGGCGCCCAGTGCCGCCTCCCAGGGCGCCACCATCAGCGGTTGATAGACATCGCGGCCCTCGGTGCGCCAGCGTGGGTCGGGCTTGAACATGACCTCCAGGAACAAATCGCCCGCTGGTGCGCCACCCCAGCCGGGGCTGCCCTGGCCCGCCAGGCGAATCAGCTGGCCCTCGCGCACACCCTGCGGGATTTTGACCAGCAGGCTGCGCTCGTCCCGCGCCAGCGCGCCGTCATCGGCCTGGTGAGCACTTTGCAGCGTGAGCGTGCGCTCAGCCCCTTGGTAGGAGTCCGCCAGGTCGAGCTCGATGCGCGCGTGATGGTCTGTGCCGCGCACGGCCTGGGGGTGTGAACCTGCGGCGCCGCTATCGTGGGCTGAGCCCGTGGACCTGCCGTGTGCCCTGCTTGCCCCCGCACGCGCTTGGGCAGCGCGGCCAAACAGTTGCTCGAAAAAGTCGCTGAAATCTTCCGGGGCGCCGCCCTGGCCTTGGGGGCCGTAGCTGTGGGCGCCGTCTGAGAATTCGAACCCCGCGTCCCAGTGGGGCGGTGGTCGATATGCCTGCCCGGCCTGTGCGCGGGGCTCCTGTGCCAAGCGGTCGTAGGCGGCCCGCTTTTCGGGGTCTGACAGCACTGCATTGGCCTCGTTCAGTGCCGTCATGCGGGTAATGGCATCGGGCTCCTTGCTCACATCGGGGTGGTACTTGCGCGCCAGCTTGCGATAGGCCTTCTTGATCTCGTCGGCGTTGGCGGTGGGTTTGACCCCCAGCGTCTGGTAGTAGTCCTTGAACTCCATGCAGCAGGCTCCTTGGATGGGCGCGTTGGCAAGATGCCCTATGCGCGCCACGTGTGTGCCACCCACTGTATGCCAGCGCCGTTGCCAATGCCAGTGCCCAGCGACAGGGCAATCGCACCTTGTGCGCGCCCGCCAAGGGCACGCCCTTTTGCCCTGTTTTGTCAAAAACAATAGCTGCTTGCGCCTATGTATCAAGCGCTACAGGCACTTTTGTATCAAATTTTGCGCGGCGTGTCGCAAAGAATGTCTTGACGTTGCGTACATTGGCATCGCTCGTGAACAGGCGCTGAGACAGTGCGAGATACCCGGGCATGTCGCGTGTGTGCACCACCAGCACGAAGTCTGGCCCCGGGGAGACGCGCCAGCACTGCTGCACGTCGGCATCTGCCACGGCGCGGGCTTCAAACGCGTCGAGCTGCTCTGCGCCCTGGCGGTCAAGCGACACCTCGACAATGCACGCCAGCCCATGGCCCTGCACGGCGGCCAGCCGGTCGGGCTGCAGGATGGCTACTTGCCGCTCGATCAGCCCTGCATCCAGCAGGCGCTTGACGCGGCGCAGGCAGGTGGGCGGCGACACATGTGCCTGTTCGGCCAGCGACTGGTTGCTCTGTGCCGCGTCTGTTTGCAGAAGATTGAGCAACTGCACGTCAATCGCATCGAGTGATATGGATTCCATTTTTCTATGATAAATGGATATAAATTTCATCAAATGGTTGTGTTGAAATTTAAATTCAAAAACTATGAAATATTGATTAAAAATTAATTAGCAGCGTGCCTACCATCGCACCATCGCTTCCCATCAAAGGCATCACCATGTGCGGCATCGTCGGCGCGGTCTCCACGCGCAACATCGTTCCCATCCTCGTCCAGGGCCTGCAGCGGCTTGAATACCGGGGCTATGACTCCTGCGGAGTGGCCGTGCATGCTGCCAGCCTGGACGCCACGCGCCACGGCACACCGCAGGGCGGCTTGCAGCGCGCCCGCAGCACCGCCCGCGTGGCCGAACTGCTGGAACAGGTGCACACCGAACACATCGACGGCGCCACGGGCATCGCCCACACCCGCTGGGCCACCCATGGCGCACCAGCGCTGCACAACGCTCACCCCCATTTCAGCCACGGCGCCGGTGCAGACGCCGCCACCGCTGCGGGCCGTGTGGCGCTGGTGCACAACGGCATCATCGAGAACCACGAAGAGCTGCGCAAAACGCTGCAGGCGCGAGGCTACGTGTTTGTCAGCCAGACCGACACCGAGGTCATTGCTCACCTGGTGGACAGCCACTACAACGGCGACCTGTTCGATGCCGTGCGGGCCACCGTGGCCGAGCTGCAAGGCGCCTATGCGATTGCCGTTATCCACAAGGACGAGCCCCACCGCGTGGTGGGCGCGCGCGCAGGCTCGCCGCTCATTCTGGGCGTGGGGCAGGGCCAAGGCGCTGCCGCAGAGGCGTCACCGTCCGTCGAGCACTTTCTGGCCAGCGACGCCATGGCTCTGGCCGGGGTGACGGATCAGATCGTTTACCTCGAAGAAGGCGATCTGGTGGACCTGCAACTGGGTCGCTACTGGATCGTGGGCAAGGACGGCGCAGCACTTACACCCCTCCAGCGCCCCGTGCGCACCGTGCGCGCCCACAGCGGCGCGGCCGAGCTGGGGCCCTACCGCCACTACATGCAAAAAGAGATCTTCGAGCAGCCCCGCGCCATCGGCGACACGCTGGAAGGCGTCGAGGGCATCGTGCCCGAGCTGTTTGATGGCGTGGGCCAGCATGGCGAGCCCGGTGCAGCGGCCTGGCGCGTGTTCAAAGAGATCGACCGCGTGCTCATCTTGGCCTGCGGCACCAGCTACTACAGCGGCTGCACCGCCAAATACTGGCTCGAAGAAATCGCCGGCATCCCCACGCAGGTGGAGGTGGCCAGCGAATACCGCTACCGCACCAGCGTGCCCGACCCGCGCACCCTTGTCGTCACCATCAGCCAGTCGGGCGAAACCGCCGACACCCTGGCTGCGCTGCGCCATGCGCAGTCGTTGGGCATGCAACACACGCTCACCATCTGCAACGTGGCCACCAGCGCCATGGTGCGCGAATGCAAGCTCGCCTACATCACGCGTGCCGGGGTCGAGATCGGCGTGGCCAGCACCAAGGCCTTCACCACCCAGTTGGCCGGGCTGTTTTTGCTGACCCTGGCGCTCGCCCAGTCCAAAGGCCGCCTCAGCGAAGACCAGGAAGCCGCCCACCTCAAAGCCATGCGCCACCTGCCCGTGGCTTTGCAGGCCGTGCTGGCGCTGGAGCCGCAGATCATCAGTTGGGCTGAAGACTTTGCCCGCATGGAAAACGCCCTGTTCCTGGGCCGGGGCATGCACTACCCCATAGCGCTCGAAGGCGCGCTCAAGCTCAAGGAAATCAGCTACATCCACGCCGAGGCCTATCCCGCCGGTGAACTCAAGCACGGCCCCCTGGCCCTGGTGACCAGCGCCATGCCGGTGGTCACCGTAGCGCCCAACGATGCGTTACTGGAAAAACTCAAGAGCAACATGCAGGAAGTGCGCGCGCGCGCCGGTGTGCTCTATGTGCTGGCCGATGCCGATACGCGCATCGACAGCAGCGAAGGCATTCACGTCATCCGCATGCCTGAACACTACGGCCCCTTAAGCCCACTGCTGCACGTGGTGCCGCTGCAGCTGCTGGCGTATCACACGGCATGCGCGCGGGGGACGGATGTGGACAAGCCCCGCAACCTGGCGAAAAGTGTGACGGTGGAGTGAGTGTTGATTTCCAGGGCGGCTCTTTCCTTAATTGACTAAAGTTATGGACTTTTTCATGTATAAAAATTAGATTTCAACAATTATTTTTCGATTGTGGGAATTTTCTACAAATTTGACTCATGCACTGTGGGTCGTAAAGATAGCTCTGCAGCCTGTAGATAAAGCCCCAAGGGTGCCGCGCACCAGTACTGATGGGTTGATCGTAAAAATAAACTCTGTAACCTGTAAATAGAGCCTGTAATGGTGCAGCGCACCTGCACCGATGGGTTCCAAGCGCCTCAGTTGAGGCGCTTTTTTATTGTCAGCTCGCAAAGCTATGGGGAGTTGGATGGGCTGCTTCAGGCTGGCAGCTGCCGCTGAGTTTTGGCATGCCGACGACCGCTGCCGTCAGCACCGGTCATTCAGTTGTCGCAAACTGAGTGACTGCTGCACCTCCAGGATCTGACCTTCGTCGAAACTTGTGCCTCTGACTGCCAGGATCCAATGAGGCGTGCCGGTCAGCGGCAGCTTTCACAAATTGCAAATGGCGGTACCGACCCAAAGCGGAAGTACGACTGCTCACGGCGAAAGACCGCTGAGCAACGCTGACCTTGGTTGCAATCACGGTGTCGGCAAATCTTGCCGTGATTTAGGCGTAGAGCGAAGGCAAAGATCGTGTCTTAATATCTCGTTACATCTAACACTCTGCGGCAAAATTTTGTGACGGCAACCCTGCTGACCCAAGGTCCTGTCGAGTTGGCACATACAGGGAGACACCATGCACATTCAACATGTAGAGATCGGCAACTTTCGAAAGCTTCAAGCCGTACGGGTGGACTTCGCCGAGCAAACGACAGTTTTCGTGGGCGCGAACAACAGCGGAAAAACGTCGGCCATGGTTGCGCTTCGCCACTTCCTTGTTGACCGAACTGATTTTTCCATCAATGACTTCACCTTGTTCCATTGGGCCAAGCTTGATGCGATGGCCATCGCCTGGGAGATGTCCACTCCCGGAGAGGAAGAAGCAGAGTTCAATTGGGATGAAGTTCTGCCGCACCTCGATGTCTGGCTGAATGTTCCGACAGAGGATCTTCACTATGTTCAGAAGATTCTTCCCACCCTCGATTGGGCGGGGGCGCATATCGGCGTTCGACTGCGCTACGAACCCAAGGATGTCCAAGCCCTGAAGCAAGAGTACCTGGCGGTCAAGCTCTCCGCTGCTTCTGTCATGGGCACTGTGCCGGCATCGGCAGAGGGCACCACGGCAGCAGCGATCCCGCTCGTGGAAGGGTTCGCGCTGTGGCCGAAGTCGATGATGGACTTTCTGTCACTTCGGCTGCGTTCATCCTTTGAGGTTCGAGCCTATCTCCTTGACCCCGAAAAGCTCGTGACGCCAAAGAACGGTATTGCCACTCCTCAGGCCCTTCCGGTTGGCAGTGAGCCAATCGAAGGAGACCCGTTCAAGAAGATCATTCGCATTGATGAAATCAGCGCACAACGCGGATTTGGATTTGTTAAAGCTTCAAATCGAGGGGACGATTCACAGGAGGACGGGAACTCGCGGGGTGGCAAGAAGCTGTCCAGCCAGCTTCGCAACTACTACACCCAACATCTTGACCCCTTCGATCAGCCCGAGCCAAAAGATCTGGAGGCTTTGCAGGCACTCCATAGCGCTCAGGCCGCATTTGGCGAACGTTTGGCAACCTGCTTTTCAACGGCTTTGAAAGAACTTGAGGACATCGGCTATCCCGGCGTCACCGACCCGAAACTTACGATCACCACAAGCATCAAGCCCATCGACGGTTTGAACCATGCATCGGCGGTTCAATATGAAGTCCCCACGCACCTCAAGGAGGGAGAAGGTTTTGCGCACCGCCTCCCTGAAGACTCAAACGGCCTTGGGTATCAAAATCTGGTCTCAATTGTCTTTGCGCTGATGAGCTTCCGCGACAAGTGGATGAAGGTTGGCAAGGCTTCCAAGTCAACCGACCCCGAAGAAGCCCTTCGTCCACCGCTTCATCTTGTCCTGATTGAAGAGCCGGAGGCGCATCTGCATGCACAAGTCCAACAAGTCTTCATCAAGCAAGCCTATGACGTTTTGCGCAAGCACGACAAACTCAAGGATGCGAAGGACCTCCGCACACAGCTTGTCATCAGTACACACTCAAGCCATCTCGCACACGAAGCCGACTTCGCTTCCCTGCGGTACTTCCGTCGCCTTCCTGTCAAGGCGGTGGGCGGCTCCGTGCCGGTGTCATGTGTTGTCAACCTATCCGAGACCTTCGGAAGCGGGGAAGAGACAGGCCGCTTCGTCAAGCGATACCTGAAGGCGACGCACTGTGATCTGTTCTTTGCTGATGGCGCTGTGCTGGTCGAAGGGCCTGCCGAGCGCATTCTTGTCCCCCACTTCGTTCGCAAGCGTGACCAGTACGAGTATCTGCGTCGCTGCTACATCACCTGGCTTGAGATCGGCGGAAGTCATGCGCACAGGCTGAAGTCCTTGCTTGAGCATCTTGGGTTGAACACGTTGATCATCACAGACCTTGACGCGAAGGATGCTGCTGGAGTGTCGGTTCCCCCGGTGCGTGACTCAAACCTCAAGGCCCGCAATGAGACGCTCAAGACCTGGGTTCCTGCGGTCGAGGATCTGGACACGCTGCTCGACAAGAAACCCGAAGAGATCGTCCTTAACGATCCAAGCGGCTACGGCATTCGCGTCGCCTACCAGCAGCCTATCTCAGCCAAGTTCAAATCCAAGGAACACAAAGAGGCGCTTGCCAATACGTTTGAAGACGCCTTGGTCTATGAAAACCTCGACTTGTTCCAGAAGATGGAGGGGACGGGCCTGATGGGAAGGATTCGTAAAAGTCTTGATGCAGCGACTGATCTCGGCGATCTCGCTCCCCGAATGCTTACTGACTTGGCGAAAGGCGGCAAGGCTGAATTCACCATGGATCTTCTCGACAGCGACGAGATCGACACGATGAAAGTACCGGCCTACATTGACAGCGGATTGCTTTGGCTCGCTGCACAGCTTAAGCGCAAAGAAGATGGCATCTCAGGCAAGGCCCTTGAACCGGCGGAAGTTTTGGAAAGCGCCGCCGAGACTACGAAGGCCGCCGCATGAGTCGCCAGACAGCCGTTGCGAGCACGGATATCGCTGATGCTCATGTTGATGAAGAGATCGCGGCTTGCTTGAATCTGGATACCCCGAAGAGCTTCTTCCTTTTTGCTGGTGCTGGTTCTGGAAAGACGCGCTCCCTTGTGACTGCGCTACAGCATGTGCAGACGACTCTGAGCGAGCGTCTCCGGGTCAAAGGACAGCGCGTGGGGGTCATCACTTTCACGAATGCAGCCAGTGACGAAATCAAGAGGCGGCTGCTGTTTGATCCGCTGATCGACGTTCGCACAATTCATAGCTTTGCCTGGTCTTTGATCGAAGGCCTCAACCACGATATCCGTGAATGGCTGCGCGTTGACCTGGCAGAAGACATCGCGAAGCTGAACGTGGATGAGACCAAGGGTCGAAAGGGCACGAAGGCATCGACGGATCGCCTCAGAAAAATTGAGTCCAAAACGAAGCGCCTCCAGAACCTGCCAAACGTCAAGTCATTCACGTACAGCCCGACCGGGGACAATCGCGGGCGCGATGCTTTGAATCATTCTGAAGTCTTGCAACTGACGGCGCATTTCCTCCACACCAAGCCTGCTATGCAAAGCATCCTCACGGGCCGCTACCCCATCCTGCTCATCGACGAGAGTCAGGACACCAACAAGCATCTGATCGATGCGTTGTTTGCGGTTCAAGCCAAGCTCAAAGGGAAGTTCATTCTTGGCCTTCTCGGAGACATGATGCAGCGCATCTATAACGACGGGAAAGAAGGGCTGGGGCAGGGACTTCCCCCGGATTGGGCGACCCCCGGAAAGCAGCTCAATTACCGTTGCCCCAAACGGGTCATTGCCCTGATCAACAAGGTCCGTAGCTCAACAGACCAGCAACACCAGCAGCCCATCGCCGCCGCAGTTGATGGCGTCGTTCGTCTCTTCATCCTGCCAAGTGACCTCGCAAACAAGCCCGCCGCCGAACAGAAAATCGCAGCCTATATGTCGAGGACGACGGGCGATGAAAAGTGGAATGAACCCAAGACGATCAAGACCCTGACACTTGAGCATCGGATGGCAGCATCACGCTTGGGCTTCCTTGATGCTTTCTCTCCGCTCTATGACGTGGAGGGTTGGCGTACCAGCTTCCTCGACGGGACGCTGCCTGCATCGCGGTTCTTCTCTGACCAAGTGCTTTCGCTCGTGAATGCCAAGCAGAACAATGATCGGTTTGCTGTTGCGCGTATCGCTAAAGCCTACTCCCCGCGCCTCACGCAAGAGGTCTTGCGCGCGGCCAAAGACACCCAGGAACATCTGAAGCAGGTGAATGCTTCAATTGACGTGTTGATGGGGCTTTGGAAAGACGGGGCCAATCCGACCTTGCTTCAGGTTCTGCGCTGCGTCGCAAAACACAATCTCCTCGAAATTCCTGAATCCCTTCAAGCCAGCGCGTCAGAGGAAAGTGCTGAAGCCGTAGCTTCCGATGAGGATGAGCGCGAGGACCGGCAGACCGAACGGGCGCTTGCCATTCAGTCCTTTCTGAATGCGCCGTTCTCTCAGATCGGTCCAATGATGGAGTACCTCTCGGGGGACGCGCATTTCGACACGCATCAAGGCGTGAAAGGGCTTGAGTTTGATCGTGTCATGGTCATCATGGATGACGCAGAGGCAAGAGGTTTTTTATTCAAGTACGAAGACCTGTTCGGGGGCAAAGCAGCGGGTGAGAAAACCGTTGAAAGCACCAAGCGGCTGTTTTATGTGACGGCGAGCCGTGCAAAGGAAAGCCTCGCACTCGTTGCATATTCTTCGGCCCCAGACCGAGTCCAAAGCTTCGTGCTTCAGGAAGAATGGTTCAACGCCGATGAGGTCGTTGGCGGAGTTCCCGACTGACAGATAGTTTGTTTTGAACGCGATCGCTACCTGGCTTGGCGCGGAAGCGAGGGCAGAAACTGGCCTATGACATCCGACGCCACCGCACTGCCCGGCAAGGTCGAGAAACCTCTCTCAAGGCCTAGCGTCCATCACAGATGTCGACTTCGATCGGCAGGGTTGGCCGGGCAACTGTTCAATTACCAATAGTCGAGCGGAGCCTTGACCAGACGTTTAAGGAAGGCCTGTCGATGACTGCTCATGGCCGGTACCGGGTCTTGCTTGGCGAGACCGTAAGCTGACCTTCGGTGGAAAGATTCGACCGGTCATGGTCGGCTAACGGCAGATCTGCTGGGGAGCCGGTCCCGGCCAAGAGCGGTCTGTGGCGACAAATGAAAGCGGACGCTCAATGTTTGACGTGATAGGTGGACGGGGCCGAAAGCGAAGGGAATCGCAAGCGCAACTTGCGGAATTCCAACTTACTAGGTTTTCGGTCCTTCAACGGTGTCCATTCAACCCTGGGGTGGGATGCGTCTGGCCTGGCTCAGTGCCCTATACCAAGACAACCGGCTTCTTGATTGCGCTGCTGTCGGGTGCGATGGTAGGGTTGACGTCTTCCAGGCGTAACCAGTCGCATGGCCTGAAGCCTAGGCTCAATTGCAGGTGGTTTGCAACGCAGCCCTGCCTTCGTCGGCGCAGCATTCGCGCAGCAAGAAGGCGCTAAGGCGGCGGACTTCAGGGAAACGGGCCATCGAATAGACTTCGCGCGCTCGGCGCTCCTGCTGCAGCAGGCCGGCATCGACCAGCGCCGAAACGTGATGCTTCAGCGTCGAACCCGGCATCTGGGTGGCTTCTTGAAGCTCGGTGACATTGAGACCACGTGCACCCGACCGAAGCAACGATCGGAAGATGGCAAGCCTCGGCATGCTACCGAGGGCTGCCAGCATCAACGCCGCATCTTCGTCGACCAGCGTCGGTTCAGGTACTGCAGCATTCATCTCAGTTGCACTCCGACACTAGATTGCTGGTGGCGTCATTTCCCCGCATTGAATCCCCACGACATCATCGCCCGGGCTATCGCAGCACGCGTCGACGCCAGCCAGCTCGGCTGCGTCGCGCAGTAGGTCCAGCTGAACTCGGCGGGTGCTTCGACATCCAAGTTTTGTAATTGCACCTGTTCGCCGCGCCACAGGCGCAGCGAATCGCCCACCCGTAACGTCCTTCCGCAAGCCGAGAGAGATCCAGCGCCGACACCCACCACGCCGCAAAGATCCGGCTGCAGCGAAACCGAAGATCCCGGGGCAACGCGCCAGCAACCGACGCATTTCTTGATGTAGTCATCCATCATCCATTCCTCCTTGAACAGTAGGACCAAAACGCACTTGTGGCCGAGGCGGAATCCTTGAACCGCCGAACGGAGTGATCCCC
This sequence comes from Acidovorax radicis, assembly GCF_020510705.1. Taxonomy (NCBI): domain Bacteria; kingdom Pseudomonadati; phylum Pseudomonadota; class Betaproteobacteria; order Burkholderiales; family Comamonadaceae; genus Acidovorax; species Acidovorax radicis. Next base: position 4,254,708 of record NZ_CP075184.1, on the reverse strand, counting down.
AGGCGGTAAATTTGCAGCGCCGAACATTTCAAAACTATATCTCTAGTGTTGTGGTTGTCAAGCGCTGATTGGCATCCGCTATCCACGCGCCCACGGAGTCACACGAGGTTGCGGGATGGGATAGAGCGATGGCTTGGTGCGGTTTGACGAGGTTATCGGCTCTTCTGGGCTGTGGGCAAGCCGGATTGAGCCCCGATGACAGCTTTCGGGAATGGTGTCCACTGGCGGCAAAGGGCCCTGAGCCGACTATGGACACCATTCCCAAAAAGCGGTCATTGATTCGTACCCCAATTGCTTGCAGCCCAAAGCGTGACTGTAAAGAGCCCTGCCGCTGCAAGTTAGCAAGCTATAGTCTGGCCAAATAAAACTTGCGGGGTTTGCCGGAATTTTTATACCTGTTTTTTTGAACAGTTCAGCGCTTGCACACCCAGGCTGCAAGCCGCTTACAGGAGAAATCAGTGCCCAGAATATCCCGCAAGGTTCAGTTTATCCCGCAGGTTTTGCGGTCTAAATTACGTTAGGCCGCACTCAACAAGCATTCGGTCCTCGAAGCAATGAACTCCAATCAATTCGTATCCGCGCTCGTCGAGCACGTTCACGCAGCCGCTATCGAAGACACCGTAAGCCAGCTCGAGAGGCCTTCAGGAAGGAAGCCCCCACGGAAGCTCGTGCATGCGGCAACCTGGTATGCCGGCCTCAGTGCCCCAGACAAGGAGAACCTGAAGTCGGTCATCGAACTCTCGGTTCACGGAGCGTTGTTCGGGTTGCTCTGCACACTCGATGGAGTGCGAACCATCCAAGAGAACCCAGAACATCAGTTTCAGCTGCTCTCTGTCGAACATGGCGTCAGCACGCAACTGAACGCTCTGGATAGCGAGCTTCTGCATGACACCTATCAGGGCCTGGTCTACTCACGTGTGTTCGAGTAGCGAATCAATGGTGTCGCAACGCGTACCGTGCGGAGTGCGGCCTAACCCCTCGCTCAAGCGGAGCGCCAACGTCAGGCCACCAGGCCCGGTCTGGCGGTACGCGGTACATTTTCGCCAGCCCGGGCCTGGCGTCCTGCCGCTGGCGCCCGCTTAGCTCGAACGTTAGACCGCGTATGGCCTTTCCAACTACTGAGAGATTCATAGAGGAAGCTGAAGCGAAGTTGGGAGTTTCGCTCCCAATTTGGCTCCGAGCACGCCTCCTCACTGAGAACGGCGGAACCATCGAAGCTGCTGATGACTACTGGGGGCTGTTCTCGGTCTTCGACACGACCGACCGGAAACACATCGCCAGATCGTCCACCAACATTCCGGGTGAGACTGAGAGCGCTAGGGACTGGCCTGGCTTCCCGCCCTCTGCAGTTGCTATAGCCGCCGACGGCTCTGGTGACTTACTTGTCCTTCTTCCAACCACCGACAATCCAGCGGTCCTCGGGCCAACGGTCTATCTTTGGCAGCATGAGGCAGGTGAACTACCGGTCCCAGTAGAGGTTTCATATGCATAGGGTGCGGTCTAACAGTTCGTATATGGACTCCCCCACAAGGGCAAGAAACTGATTGATGTTTTGGCTGTTGGGGAATCGCCTGCAGTCGTATATCCGGCATCTGAGGTGGACTCTGTTGTGGTCCGTGCCAGCATGGAATCTGCGGGACCGGCGCGCCAATCGTTGCAAACGGCAGGCAAGCTGCCGGAAGAGTTATCGGCGTCAGACGGTCTGGGGTGTACCCGGTTGGCCATGTGGGTCAATCAATCTCGTCGCAAGCGGCGTGGGTGAAACGTAAACGGGTTTTTGGGTGACTGCTTTGGGCTGTTGGTGAACTGGTCAGAGCGGCATCACAAAGCTCTCTAGGTTGATCTTTCTGCTGAGCCGCTCGGACTCACCAAACGCTGTCTTGTCCCTGAGCGTGGCGTAGCAGATCCGAGCGAGCTTGTTGGCCAGTGCACAGGCCGCCTTGTTGTGGTTTGAGCGGTTTTGCACCTCCAATGCCCAGCGGCGCACGCCGCATACCTCGCGCCCGGCGCTATCAGCCACCTTGGCTGCACGTAACACGCTCCTGGCACCGTGCGTGAGCAGCATGCGCAAATAGCGGTCCCCGCGTTTGGAGATCGAGCCCAGGAAACGCGAGTTGCCCGAGGAGTGTTCGCGTGGCGTGAGCCCAAACCAGCTGGCAAAGTGGCGTGCATCTTTGAAATGCGTCACATCGCCCGAGGTGGCCGCCACCAGGGCGGTGGCCGTGAGCAAACCAATGCCAGGAATGGACAGCAGCGTGGTGCACGCCGGGCTCAAGCGGGCCAGGGCCGCAAGCTCACGCTCGAGTTGGGCAATGCGCGCCTCCAGCAAACGCACCTCTTGGACCAGCAAGCGGGCCGTGCCTCGGATCAATTCAGGCACGCCAGAGCCGGGATCGGCCAACACCCGGCTGATTGCCTCCAGCCCAGTGCGCGCGCCCACGGGAATCGCTATGCCGAACTCGCGTAGGAGGCCGCGCAGCGCATTGATGCGTGATGTGCGCGTACCCATCCAGAGCGAGCGCACGCGGTGCAGACCTTGCAAGGCTTGTTGCTCAACGGACTTCACACGCACAGGGCGCATGTCAGACGCGCGGGCAGCTTCGAGCAAAGCGGCGGCGTCGGTGGCATCGGTCTTGTTGCGCCGCACGTAGGCGCGCACGTACTGGGCAGGCAGCAAGCGGACCTCGATGCCAAGGCCATTGAGCCAGCGTGCCCAGTGGTGGGCTGAGCCGCAGGCCTCCATGACAACCAGCGAGACAGAACGGTTGGCAAACCAGCGCTCGAACTGGGTGCGTGTGAGACGCTGGGTTTCAACGATGTGCCAACGCTCATCGGCCACGGCGATTTGGAAAACGGATTTGGCCAGATCCACGGCCACGGTAGTAGCATTCATGTCGGACTCCTTTCGTTTGGACGAAGACCTGATCCCCACGCCAATGAAGACCAGTGCGCAACTCTCGCGCAAACAAACGGGGGAGTCCATCCCATCATTCAAGCCGATGCCGCTTCGCGGCACGGCTTAACTCAGGTGTTAGACCGCACGGGCCACATCCTCGTAGGACCACCATAGTTTGATGAGGTCAGCGTGTGCATAAGAAATGAAAACAGAGATCAGTAAGACAAGGACCGCGCGGCTCCTCGCGTCCTTCATTCGATATGCGGACGAGAAAGGCTCCATCGACAAGCTACGCGACGAGTTCTTCGAAGAAATTAGCGCGTTGTACTCGAACGGAAATGTCCTTAGCCAACATCTCTACGAGCTTAGCGAGGCAGGCATCGTCTACTATGAAGAGATTGGCGAGGACGGCTTCGCACCAATCATCATGGTCGGCTGCACGAAGCAGACCGCAGGTCATCTTGCCGGCCTTCTCAAAGAGATTGAAGACGATCTGGAAAGTCTGAGGCGCCGCATCAACGAGATACTGACCTTCGACCCCGATCGCCTAAAGTCAGAAATCCACGGCGCAGGAGAGAAGCTCGGTGCTGCTCGAAAGTCTGCGGAGGAGAACGAGCTTCTGAGACCTCTTCTTCGACAAATTGGTGAAATAGAGAAATACCTTAACGGCGTTTCCGCAGTGGCTGATAAATACGAGGATGTGTACAAGAACATCATCCGGCCTGTCCAGCTTGAAGGGAGGTCAGGTGTAGAGGCCACCGTTCGCTGGGCCGTCATCAGTATCGTTGCATCGACAGCAATCTCAGTCGTCTTGGGAAACTGGAAAGAAATTGTCCAGCTCTTTAAGTGAAAGAAACCGTGGAGGTGCGGGTGGTGCGGTCTAACAGGTCGTTCGACGCGGACGCCCGGCGGCGGTCCTTCGCTTCGCTCCGGTCCTTTCCGCCGGTCGCCGGTCAACTCCGACGTTGGGCGTCATTGGCGCACTCTCTATAGCAACGTCATCCAGATGAACGACACACAGCAAAACGCATCGGCAGCAATAGCGGTAGGCGAACTCTTCGCACGACAGTACGTCGAGCGAGGCGCACCACTACAAGACAATCCATTCTTCCGCCGCAGGCTAGACGCGTTCCTGCAATCCAATCATTACAAGGATTACGCTAATCTCGCGGCCTATCTTCGTCAGGAGTCGGGCCTCGTAGTCGAAACTTTCTATTCAGACGCGTACAAGAGCGTTTACTACAAGTTCACTGACTTCTTCTCAAGTACCAAGATCGAGCTTGTTCTGAGCGCGGTGACCCTGATTTGGCGCTTCCTTCGGAAGTATTCGCAGGTGAGCACCACTCGCAACTCGGCTAGTCCATTCGCCTACACGTATCCAAGTGCCGATGCTTGGCACGCGTTTGTTGCTCGCGCGATGCGCGAGGAAAACATGGCCTATACGCTCGATGAAAAATGCGGGGTTCACTTCTTTGTTGATGAAGAGTTCGAGAGAAATAGGGTGACGGCGCTATCGTGCCTAACCTCTGCCCGATACGGCGCAGTCCGAGTAGCGTTCGAGCAAGCCCACAGCTACCTTGATGCGCAGCCAGCCGATACCAAAGCATCGGTGCGCGCCGCGTTTGAGGCTCTCGAAATTCTTGGCCGTCTCATGGACACACAAAGCAAGAACCTCAATAAATGGATGGTCGAGAATAAGCTCAAGCCAATGGCCGTGGCTAAAGCGCAAGACGCAACAGAGACTGTAGTCGTCGAAAAGCTTTTTGATGGTTTAGCTCTTGCCGTTGATGGCTTACACAATTACCGCCATGGTCAAGGAAGTCAGCAACCAATTGCACCGTCACTCTCCGTGGCCGTCTATGTCCTTTCCTCCGTTGCTGCCGCATTACGCTGGCTCGTAGCAATTGACCAACAACCATGACGCCCAACCCGGCGGTCGACCCCGTTCGCTTCGCTCTCTGGACGCTGCGCGATGAGGCCGCGCAGCGCCGGTCACCTTGAACGTTGAGAGTTCGCTTTCGCCAGCGGCGACCGACTGCTCCTGGCCGCTAGCGGTCTCTGGCTGAGGTTACCTGCTGCGGGTGCTCATGGTGCCGGACTGACCGGTCACCATCGCCGGAATGCGCAACCGGGGCGATTCAGACATGGTTTATGCGTGTCCATGTCAATGCCCCTCATGAGGCTAAATAAATGCCTCACCAGAGGCCTCGCTTATTCACATCAGCAAAGATGGCGGACAGGGCCTGCAGCTTTTGTGCCTCCGTCAAAAGGTCGGTCGCAGCAAGCACCGGCGACATCGGAAACCCGGCAACTTCATGGGTTCGCCTGAGCACCTGCTCCACCAAACTGGTTCGCGGAACAAACACGTAGCGAACTTCGCAATCCAGTCCATCGGCCAGGCGCGCAAGTGTGTTCAACGTAATGTTCCCACTCGCCTCGGCCTGCTCCAGCTTCCGCGCCCCCTGGGCTGTCACGCCCAAACGCGCTCCCAGCGCTTGGGAGCTCATACCCAGCGCTAGTCGTACCGTCTTCGTCCAGCCGCACCTAGGTGTAGCAGTGGGCTGCAGCTTCGCGAAATCGCAAAACTGGCGGTCGAGTTCAGCCAAGCGGGAGAGATCCAGGCGGTTTTTCAAGGGGCAAATGACCAAGACAACAGGATGGTTGCCTCTCTGACGGTATCGAGGCAACCGGATTGTTTCCATTCAGAGGCGTGCGCATCCGAAGCACGGAAATGGCATTCCCACTCCGTTATCTTCGTGCGTGACGGCCTTACACGGGACCAACTGGTCTCATATTAACTTGAATGATGAACGATGCTACGTTTGGAAAAAGCGACTCTCGGAAAATTTGGACCACAGGACATGATGGGCCTGATCTCGTCACAGGGCTGGGAGGCCATCTTGCCCGACGCACTCCAGGACAACCACCTGTTGCTCATGTCAGACCAAATCAGAGACCTTCTTTCCGGCGCTGGCTGGAAAGGTGGTGGCCACGAACCTGCGAGCGCCGCACTGCCGCTGACTTTATTGCTGCTTACCAAAGCCGGTGCCAACCCATCGGGCGATGGCTTTGAAGTCGGTCTGGAAACTCTGCAGGAGGCACTTTGTTTGCTCAACACCGCCGTTGACCGCGAGATCGTCAACCGCATGCTGCAGCGCCAAGATCCAACTCCAATTGGCACAGGTCTGATACAGGGACTTCAAATGCTGGTTCAGCATGCCAAAGAGGAAGCAGAATCAGCATGCCACGCCTAATCGGCAACGAGGCCTTTGAAGTCAGTTTTGAGTGTCTTGAGCAGCTCACTTATCGAGGCCGCATCCAACTCCGGGCAATAGGCTACCGCAACCAGTGTCAAAGGATGGATCTGCATCTGCTCAGCCAAGACCTCTATGGTGCGGACGCTGGGAATCTGGTGACCCTGCTCGATGCGGCTGATGTGGCGGCGGCTTGTGGCCAGCAGCATGTCTTCCTGCACCAAGCCGCGTGCCGCGCGCAGCTGGCGCAGCGCTCGACCAAAGTCGGCTTGGGGTGGAACTCGCTTTCGGGAAGACATCTCCCCGATTTCCGCCCAGCGAGACCAAAAAGACCACGACCAACTAGTCTCATTGATATTCAATCCTCAACAGAAATTCAGTGGCTGTTGAAAAGCAGGATTTGAATCATCGACATGCCCGTACTGTTTCTGGATTTTGATGGGGTCTTGCACCCAGAGCATTGCCATGAATCGAAGCACTTCTGCCGACTGCCCGTTCTGGAGGATTCGTTGAGGCAGGTGCCCGGAACCAAAATAGTGATCACGAGCACATGGCGGCTGGAACAGAGTTTGGCGGACTTGCGGCAAAGGTTCTCCCCGGACATCGCTAACATGATCCAAGGTGTCACTCCTAGGTACAGCGAACTGCAGAACGTTCCGAACACGTTGGTCAGCTATCAGCGGGAGGCAGAGTGCCATGCTTGGCTTTGGTCCAACAACTTGCCCCATTGCAATTGGCTTGCAGTCGATGACCGATCTTGGCTCTACAAGCCGTTTTGCAGGTCGTTGTTGTTGGTCGATGGTCGTGATGGGCTCACAGAGGCCACAGCATGTCTGCTGGTAACGCGTCTTCTCAGCCTTTTGTGAAAGAAAAGCGAGGAGAGTTGGTAACACATCCTCAGACAAGAAGTGGGAGCAACGAAACAGCCCCGACTGGATTTCGGACATGGGCTCAACTGACAATAGCCTGAGGTCTACCACAGGCTCCTAACCGGCTTTTTGAACCGAAAGGGAGTTCAACCCAAAAACTGTTAGGGCACCCTCTAGTACGTAAATTCAATCACTTACGCCCTACTAACTGTAAGAGTCATTCAGAAACAACGACGGCTGCGCCATTGCCCGATCGAACGAGGCCAAGGAACTGGGTGTGCGGATGGGCCATCCCTGGCATGAGATCCGGCACTTGGAGAAGGAGGCCGGTCTTGTGGCCCTCTCGGCCAACTTTGCGCTGTATGGCGATATGTCTGACCGCATGGCCAGCCTGGTGGCTGCGCTGGGGCACCGCCATGAGGTGTATTCGATTGACGAGAGCTTTGTGGACCTCAGCGGAATCCGGGGTGACATGACGGAACGAGCCCATGCCATCCGTGCGCGGGTGCTGCAGTGGGTAGGTATTCCCTGCGGCGTCGGTATCGCCCATACCAAGACCCTCGCCAAGCTGGCGAACCATGTGGCCAAGACGGCTGAACGCAAACCTGGCTCCTACCCTGCAAAACTGGCCCAGGTGTGCAACCTCGCGCAATTGCCCCGTAAAGATCTGGATGCGGTGCTGGATTCGACCGATGTGGGAGAAGTCTGGGGCGTCGGGCGCAAGATCGCGGCCCAACTGAAGGACGCGGGCACCGAGACCGTCCTGGACCTGGCACGCCTTGATCCGGCCATGGTGCGCAGGCGCTGGTCGGTGGTGCTGGAGCGCACGGTGCGAGAGTTGCAAGGCATGCCCTGTATCGGATTGGAGGAACAGCCGCCACCCAAGAAGGAAATCGCCTGCACCCGGTCGTTTGGGCAACCCATCAGAGACCTCCAGGCGTTGGAACAGGCCGTCAGCACGTTTGCCAGCATGGCAGCACAGAAGCTGCGCAGGCAGGCCAGCCACACGGCCCATGTGCTGGTGTTCATTCACACCAGCCCCTATCGCAAAGGGCCGCAGTACGCCCGGTCCATCACCGTACCGCTGCTGCGGGCCACCAGCGATACGGTGCCCGTAGTCAATGCCGCATTGGCTGGGCTTCGCCGCATTTACCGATCGGGCTACGCTTTCATCAAGGCAGGAGTCATGCTGCTGGATTTGCACAGCGCAAAGCTGCGGCAGGGGGAGCTCGACTTGGAACCGCTGGAAGCGCAAGACTGCGCACGTGAACGGCTGATGGGGGTGCTCGATGAGCTCAATCAGCGCTATGGGCGAGGGACGGTGAAGCTGGCCAGCGCGGGAGTGGAGGCGACGGGAGAGCGTGCAAGCTGGGCTATGCGGCAGGAGCGCAGGTCACCAGCCTACACGACTCGTTGGGACGACATGCTGGAGGTAGGGGATGTGAATGTCACTTCGCCCCCGATGCCGTCTACTGCTGAACAGGGCAGACAATGATGGTGATTGCGTGAGGGCGGAGCTTCGGGTGTTAGAGGCGCTTTCGCAGCGATTGCGGTCGCTCGTCCAGCCACCATGGAAGTCCGCTGACGAACTCTCATCGGACGTTCGGAGCGGTGGGCCATTTTTTTGGATGGAGATGGAGAACACCAATACGTTGGCTCCTGACACGTGTTGCGCCTTGAAGCCAGTTCAAGCAGGTTCGCGAGCTTCGCAGTCAACTCGGAAAGACGTTAAGTGCCTCTCAGCATGCAGCTCGCAAAGCATGATCGAATCGGCATAGCCTTGTCTGCCTGAGCGAGTGCCGCTCTCGATCTTGATGCCCGGTTGATCTTTGCGAATGAGCTTGACCTTCTCATCGTGGAAAGGTTCATAGTCAAACAGTGAATCAACCAAAGGAGGCTCACATGGTCCATTTCAATGTTCCTGATATGACATGCGGCGGTTGCGCTCAGCGCATTGGTCGAGCAATCGCTCAGGCTCAAATGCCAGCGGGCGTCGAAGTAGAAATCGATGTGGCCGCGCGGCAGGTCCGCGTTCATGGGCAAGCCGAAGACGGCACTGTGGAGCTTGTCCGCTCTGCACTTGAGCGTGCCGGATACAAAGCAGACGCCGTGGTGGGGACTTCATCGAGCCGAACAACCGGTGGCTGCTGTGCGTCTCGGTCCACAGCCTCTGTTGACGTGAATCAAGGCGCTGCGAACCGTACGTCGTCATGCTGCAGTTGAACCAACAAGGAGACCATCATGCGTCTGAATATCGTCGCTGGGCTGTTGACAACCCTTTTCGTGGCGGGCTGTGCCATCGCGCAATCTCCAAAACCTGCGGACGAACACGCAGGTCACCACCCCGGTGATGCACAGAGCGGTGGCATTGCCACCCAGTCTCTCCCGGCAGCCACTGCCGCGCCAACACCGGACGCCTTTGATCGCCAGATGAAGGCGATGCAGGAAATGCACAAAAAAATGCAGGTGGCCAAGACTCCCGCCGAACGATCCGCGCTGATGGATGAGCACATGAAGCTCATGCAATCCGGCATGGCCATGATGGGCGCGGGTAGTTCTGGTGGCATGGGCATGGGGATGATGCAGCAAGGGGCACAGGCCAAACCTGCCGCACCTGCAGCCTCTGGAAACCCGGGCATGGGAGGCATGATGGGTATGCACGCTCAAATGGAGCGCCGCATGGCCATGATGGAACAGATGATGCAAATGATGGTGGATCGCCAGGCGGCCATGCCATCCAAATAGCCCCCCGCGAGCGTCCTGAGGGGCGCTCGCCGCAAAATCTCATTGAGATTCTTTTGTAGATTGCCTTCCTGAATCAACCAGCGCAAGGCGCGTTGTCCCTGAGCCCGTTACTGCCGCCCCCCAAGCACGACGCATCTCACGAATGGGCATGTGTTCGGTTCTTTTGCATCCATGGTTGATCGATAGCTCAACTGGATGCCATTGACATCTGCGACGGTGCTCTTTTCGGGTTTTCAGCGACAGCGACAGGGGGTACCGCTGACCGGGTGGCGCCGCTTTGAGCTACACCCAGGCCATGGAGACCAGTTCGATTGAGGCTGCATTGCTTGGCGTCCCCACGCAGCCTCTCGATTTGCAAACTCGATGCCCCAAGGGGCCCCCAAAGCCAGCCTCACGAAGCCTCAGCGTCCCGCAGATCGCGTTTTCTCGGCTTTCTCATCAGCACATAGGCTGCAGGAATCACGAACAAGGACAGCAGCGGCGCGGTCACCATTCCGCCCAGCATGGGGGCCGCGATGCGGCTCATGACCTCCGAGCCCGTCCCACTGCTCCACACGATGGGCACCAGGCCCGCCAGAATGACTGCCACGGTCATGGCCTTGGGTCGCACGCGCAGCACGGCACCTTCCCGAATCGCGTCCAGCAGCTCTTCCAGTGTGGGCTGCCTGCCGTCTGGACATCTCTCTGCGAGTGCCTGCTTGAGGTAGATGAGCATGACCACCCCGAACTCAGCCGCGACCCCCGCCAGGGCGATGAAGCCCACACCGGTGGCGATCGAAAGGTTGTAGTTCATGAGGTACAGGAACCAGATGCCCCCAGTGAGCGCAAATGGCAGCGTTGCCATGATCAGTCCCGCCTCGCCCATGCGCGAGAAGGTCAAGTACAACAGCACGAAGATGATCAGCAAGGTGGCAGGCACCACTACTTTCAGGCGGGCATTAGCCCGCTCCAGGTACTCGAACTGGCCTGAGTACGTGATGCTGACCCCGGGCTCCAGCTTGATCTGTCGGCTCACGGCATCGCGCAGCTCATTGGCCACGGAAGCCAGATCGCGCCCCCGCACATCGACATATACCCAGCCCGATGGGCGGGCATTCTCGCTTTTGAGCATGGGTGGCCCATCGGTGATGGCGATGCTGGCCACCGTACCCAGCGTGATCTGCTGCCCCATGGGGGTGGAGATGGGCAATTGGGCCAAGCGTTCGGGCGAGTCTCTCCACTCACGCGGATAGCGCAGGTTGATCGGGAAGCGGGCCAAGCCCTCGACCGTTTCCGAGATGTTTTCACCGCCAATGGCCCCGGAGACCACGGCCTGGATATCGGACACATTCAGCCCGTAGCGCCCCGCGGCCGTGCGATCGATGCGGACATCGACGTAGCGGCCCCCTGTCAGGCGCTCGGCCAGTGACGAGGCCACTCCCGGAATGCCTTTGGCGACCTGCTCGACCTGTGCCGCGATCCCATCGATCACCTGCAGGTCGTTGCCCGTCACCTTGACACCGATGGGGCTCTTGATGCCGGTTGCCAGCATGTCGATTCGGTTGCGAATGGGTGGAATCCAGATGTTGGACAGGCCGGGGATCTTGACGGCCTTGTCCAACTCTTCGATCAGGCCCTCGGGCGTCATTCCTGGACGCCATTGGTCTCTGGGCTTGAGCTTCACCGTAGTCTCGAACATTTCCAGCGGCGCCGGATCGGTGGCGGTCTCTGCTCGGCCCGCCTTGCCGAAAACGCGTTCGACCTCGGGCACCGTCTTGATCATCCGGTTGCTCAGTTGCAGCAGTTCGGTGGCGCGCTGCGCCGACAGGCCCGGCAGGGCTGACGGCATGTACAGCAGATCGCCTTCATCGATCCTGGGCAGGAACTCGCCCCCCAAACGCGACAATGGCCAGATCGTGGTCGTCAGCGCCAGCACGGCGATGACCAGGGTGGATTTGGGACGGTGCAGAACCCATTCCAGACAGGGCCGGTACGCCGCAATCAGCACCCGCGTGATGGGGTTCTTCTGCTCATCCGGGATACGACCCCGGATCCAGTAGCCCATGAGGACCGGGATCAGCGTGACGGAGAGACCCGCTGCCGCGGCCATCGCGTAGGTCTTGGTGAACGCAAGTGGCCCGAACAACCGGCCCTCCTGAGCTTCCAGCGTAAAAACGGGCACAAAGGACAACGTGATGATGAGCAGCGAGAAGAAAAGCGCAGGCCCAACTTCCTCGGCAGCTTCGGTGATCACTTTCCAGCGCTCTTCACCGACCAACTGCTGGTCGGGATGCTTGTGCTGCCAGGACTCCAGCTTCTTGTGGGCGTTCTCGATCATCACCACCGCTGCATCCACCATGGCGCCCACAGCAATGGCAATGCCGCCCAGGGACATGATGTTGGCGTTGATGCCCTGGTAGCGCATCACCAGAAACGCAGCCATGATCCCCAGAGGCAGAGAAATGATGGCGACCAGCGCAGAACGCAGGTGCCAGAGGAACAAGACACAGACCACCGCCACCACAATGAACTCCTCTACGAGTTTGGTGGTGAGGTTCTGGATCGCCCGCTCGATGAGTGCGCTGCGGTCGTAGGTGGTGACGATCTCCACGCCCTGGGGCAGGCTGCTTTGCAGCTCGCTGAGTTTGGCCTTTACGGCCTGGATCGTTTCCTGGGCGTTCTTGCCAGATCGCAGCACGACCACGCCTCCAGCCACTTCCCCCTCGCCGTCGAGTTCAGCGATGCCGCGCCGCATTTCCGGCCCGATCTGGACGGTGGCGACATCCCCCAGGCGCACAGGCACCCCTGCGCGCGACACCAACGGGATGGCGCGGAAGTCGTCCAGCGTCTTGAGATAGCCGCTGGCGCGCACCATGTACTCGGCGCCGGACAGTTCCAGCACCGATCCACCCGTTTCCTGGTTGGCATTCATGATGGCCTCGCGCACCTGCCCCTGAGTGAGGCCTTGGGACGCAAGCTTGATGGGGTCGAGCACGACCTGGTACTGCTTGACCATGCCCCCGACCGATGCCACCTCGGCCACGTTGGGTAAGCTCTTGAGTTCGAACTTCAGGAACCAGTCCTGCAAGGCGCGAAGCTGGGCCAGGTCGTTTTTGCCGGTGCGATCTACCAGGGCGTACTGGAAGATCCAGCCCACCCCGGTGGCATCTGGGCCCAACGACGACTTGGCCGTAGCGGGTATCCGGGCCACTACGACGCGGGCATGAAAGGCCAGATCACTGTGGTCAAGAAGTAAGAAGCTATTTCTCTCATCCACTGAACAAGGATTTCATATGAAAAACGCACATACCTTTCTGCTCAGCATCGCGCTATCGTTGACCACTCTTTTGCCGATGTCCGCGATCGCGCAGGCCTCGGCCGAAGCCGGTAAACCCTCTGCCATGACGTCCGCCTCGATGACAGATGGAGAGGTGCGCAAGATCGACAAGGATGCGGGAAAAATCACCATCAAGCACGGTGACATCAAGCATTTGGAGATGCCGGGCATGACCATGGTTTTCACAGCCAAGGACAAGGCCTTGCTCGACAAGACACAAGTGGGCGACAAAATCCGCTTCATGGTTGTCAGCGAGGGCGGAAAGATGGTCGTTACCGCCATCGAACCTGCCAAGTAAGGAGGCTGGGGTAGAGAGCGCCCCCAGGGGGCGCCCCTCACCACACGTAGTCAAACCGGTAGGGAAAAATCGCTTCTAACTGCATCGACACTGCGATGGCGACTGTGTCGCCCGCGTTCCTGTTAGCGGTACTCCCCAAGTCAGGCTTTCCGTCAACTCTCAGGAGCAAGCGCTGGGCAAGGAGCGCAAAAAGTCATGATCCTCGATACGCGGCCGCCTAAGCATGGAGGCCAGCAGCAGCCGCTTCATGTGGAAGGCTCTTGGCTATCTAGGTCAGTGCGCGCCTCGATGCACATGTACGCCACGCATCCAAGTCATGAGATCCAAATGACTGGTTGTCGGCTTGTCGGCCACCCCAGAGTGAGCAGTGGATGCCTTGGCACCGCGACGCTTCGGTTTGACAAAGCTAGCACTGTGATTAGGGGCCGAGGGACTGTCTGCGGCGAGGTTTTCCAGAATGGCGCAATGGGCATGATCGTCCCCTGCGCACACAGAAACCAACTGCTCTAACGCCGATTTCATCTCGACAATTTCCCGTAGCTTTTCCTCCAGATCTGCCAGATGGCGCTCGGCAATAGCTTTTACCTGCCGACTGGTGCGGTGTGTGTCGCCCCATTGGCCGATCAGCTCTGCAATCTGGGGCATGGAGAAGCCGAGGCGGCGCGACTGCCGGATGAAGCGGAGTACTGAGACTTCACGCTCACCGTATTTTCGATATCCGGCCTCGCTGCGTTCAGCTTCCGGCAACAAACCTGTTTGCTCGTAGTGGCGGATCATCTTGGCCGATACGCCTGCCGCCTTGGCTGCATCGCCGATGTTCATGAGTGTGGTCATGGATGCTCCTGTGCAATGGAATAACACGGTAGCAAGGACTTTCGTCCTTACCATCGTGTCAATGTCAAGCGCTCTGAATATTACGTTCTGTAAAGCCTAGATCAGGCGGGCGGATATCCAGCTTCGGTCAGTACCTCGACCAGTGTCTTGCGATCTTCCGCACTTTGCACAGTGACCATACGTTTGGACATGTCCACCTGCACTTTGCATTCAGGGTCTGTCATCTGCAGCGTCTGGCTCACCATACCAGCGCAGTGTCCGCAGGTCATGTCGGGGAGTTGGAATTGATGCATTTTTCACCTCTTGGAAAAAGTTAAGAAAATCCTGCAAAACCTCCTGTCAAGTCAGATAGAAGCAGTTCAGTCATGGCATCCTCGCCAGCCATGAAGCAAAGCAGCCTTGACCTGAGCCTGAGCACCAAGAAGACCCGCAAGCAGGAGCTGCTGGCCCAGATGGATCGGGTGGTTCCCTGGGCTGCGTTGGTCGAACTCATTGCCCCGTACTACCCCGAAGGCAAGAACGGACGTCCACCCTTTGCATTGGAGGCCATGCTGCGCACCCATTGCATGCAGCAGTGGTTCACCTTGTCGGATCTGTCAATGGAAGAAGCCTTCTTTGACACCCCGATCTACCGGGAGTTTGCAGGCCTTGATGCCCATGGGCGAATGCCTGACGAGAGCACTATTTTGAGGTTCCGCCATCGACTGGAGAAACACAAGCTGGCCGAGCAGATTCTGGCCACGGTCAACGAACTGCTGGCAGCGCAGGGCTTGCTGCTCAAGGCGGGCACTGCGGTAGACGCCACGCTGATCGCAGCGCCCAGCTCTACCAAGAACAAGGACAGAAAGCGCGATCCAGAGATGCACTCCAGCCAAAAGGGCAACGAATGGCACTTTGGTATGAAGGCTCACATTGGCGTGGACGCAGACTCAGGATTGGTGCACACCGTCATTGGCACCTCGGGCAACGTGGCGGACGTAGTAGAGGGCAACAGCTTGCTGCACGGAGAGGAAAAAGACGGGTTTGGTGACGCGGGCTATCAAGGCGTGCACAAGCGCCCGGATGCCCGGGCTAGCGTGACGTGGCACATAGCGATGCGCCCGGGCAAGCGCAAAGAGCTGGATAAAGAGACCAACCCCGTAGACGCGCTCATAGACCAGATGGAGAAGATCAAGGCAAGTATCCGGGCCAAGGTGGAGCACCCCTTTCGGGTGATCAAGCGGCAGTTTGGATATGTGAAGGTGCGCTACCGGGGTTTGAAGAAGAACACGCTGCAGCTCAAGACGTTGTTTGCGCTGTCCAATCTGTGGATGGTGCGCCACCAATTGCTGGCGGTGCAGGGATGAGTGCGCCTGCAAACAGCAGGCAGCCGCAGCAGCGGCGCAAGCCGCCCGAAAGAAGGTCACAAAACATGGCCCAACCGCTGGCAAAACGGTATCCATGGCCTCATCTGAGAACATCGGCCTTGTAGCACTTACGAATCCGAGTTATTCAGGACATCCTTAAAGTTGCTAGGTATAAAAATGGTTCTTGTGCTCCGGCCAACATCAGATCTACCAAGAGGTGTGGGGTAAGCCTACTGGCGTTCGCGACGAGCATGTGGGAGATACTGGCGGACAATACGCCACGCAACTCGTGCCCACCCAATTACATGATCGCTAAGCCCCCAGAGTACATGGAGCCTAAAACTAAGCTCAAGGCGCTCCTCCATAGGATTCATACCCAGGTCGACACAACGTTCTCTGGACTGGGGGTCATTGTGTGGGATGGCGTGTCTTCGATACCAATCTTCCCTATGCGAAGTGAACAGCCAAGGTGAATCGCCCCGGTTTTGAACTGACCCCCAGAAGTTGGACAAACTTCAAGGGGTTACATGAAGAAGTACAAAACGGAGTTCAAGCTGGAAGTGGTCCAAAGCTTCTTGGCTGGCGAAGGCGGCGCGAAGCTCTTGGCTCGGCGGTGGTCGGTTCCCGAGGAGAAGGTTCGCACATGGGTGAGCCACTACCGCCTGCACGGCATCGACGGTCTACGCCCCAAGCGCAGCGCGTACAGTGCGCAGTTCAAGTTGCAGGTGCTGGCTCATCAAGATCGCGAGCAGCTTTCCAGTCGTCAGGTCGCGGCGCTCTGCTGAGCCTGAGCCGGAGAATCCGCTACAACTGATGAAGACGAGGACTTTCCGGACCGCCGTGCACATTGAATCATTGCAAAGAGGCGAGGGCCGTCGACCAACTCAATGTTCCGACCCTGTGCAAACTCCATCGCATCGGCTGTGAAGCGACCCGAGGTCACCACGAATCCACCGGTGGCGCCCTTGGCTGCCATGACACCGTAGAGTTCGCGGACGGTGGTCACCCCTACCTTGTAAGCCTTCCACTGTTTGCACTGCACGAAGAATTTCTCATTGCCTTTGGTGAGTACGAGGTCCACCCCACCATCTGGGCCGGCGCCCCCTAACTCGGCAACCTGGTAGCCCTGCTGTCGATAGGATTCCCCCACGAGGATTTCAAACTCTCTCCAGCTCATGCCATCAAGAGCGTCCGAGCTTTCAGCTTGCGAAAGACCGGCTATCAGTTCCCTGCGTTGTTTGCGTCGCCAGGCGGAGATCGCTGCAGCAATTAGGCACATCAGGGGAACGAGATACTGGCCGATCGTCGCCAGTCCATGGGTGATGGCCTTTTGCATCATGGCTCCCACCATCGCGCCACCCTGGCCTTGGATATCTGAGGGTTTGATAGGAGCGGCCAAGTTGCTGAGCACTGCGTAGCTCACCGCGGCGAGCACCAAGCAGACCCACCAAGGAAGCAGAGACATTAAGTCCAGGATGTCTTCCAAAGGACTGGTTTTCTTGCGTCTGGCCATCATCTCCTCCCTGTACGTTGGTGCTCTTTGAAAAAGGCATCTTTGTGCCTGGAAGCTCAGCGGTATCTTGGCGACAGCTAGCCTCGGGATGCGCTGTATCGAGTGACGGTGTGCGCGTCCATGAGTCGTCAGCAATCAGTGTTCAAGAGCTTCTTTGCCGCAGTGCAGTTCAACGCAATCTCAGAGGTCTTTCCTTCCTTCGCGTTGAAGATCGTGAAGACCATGTAGTTACTCGTGTCACACCGAGCTCGAATTGCTCCATCAGGCGCTCTGACTGCGTGGGAGACGGTTCGGCAGCTCGGAAAGTTGTGTTTGATGATCCGGCTAGCTACGACCCTCGCATCACCCTTTGGCGCGGCTCCCACACTTGATTGCGCGATAGCGGATGCTGAAAATAAGGTACTGCAAAAACCAATGATTGCGATCGAACTGCGATAGGGGATTTTCATGATTTGCGATTGTTGTCGGCTGGCCTGGCCGCAACAGGTACGGCTAGCAGGTAGTTCACCAAAGCACCCGTCTGCGTGCGCCATCAGTTGACGGCAGGTATGCCAAGTGCATTGAGCGTAGGCGTTGTCATAGTCCCAGTCTTCTGAAATCCCTTCAGCTCTTGGAAGTGCTTTAGTGCCTCACGCAGGCCGTCATTCATCACCCCATCTATCGATCCGTCATACAGGCCCAGGCTGCGAAGCTTGATCTGAACTCGCATGATCTGCAGTCGCAGTTTCTCTGGATGAGTCAACTCATCTGAAGAGGGGGGCTGCTTTCCAGGTGGAGATAACTGAGACACGCCATTCTTCGCGGGGGTATTGGATCCAGATGCGTTGTTCGAATCCAAAAACTGTCGAGGTGCTCCAGGGGCC
Organism: Acidovorax radicis; assembly: GCF_020510705.1. Classification (NCBI taxonomy): domain Bacteria; kingdom Pseudomonadati; phylum Pseudomonadota; class Betaproteobacteria; order Burkholderiales; family Comamonadaceae; genus Acidovorax; species Acidovorax radicis. The sequence continues at coordinate 4,236,774 of NZ_CP075184.1, read as the reverse complement.
GGTGCTGGCTCGGGGGCATAGCGGTTCGTCGCAGGAGGAGATACTGGGGCAGGAGATGGTGCTACGTAGGCTGGAGCCGGGCTTGGCACTACATATGCAGGGGCACGGTAGCTAGAGCTCCCACTGGATCCTGAGTAGTGAGAGCTGTGGCTTGAATGCGATCTATGGCTGGAGTGCGAACGATGTCCTGCAAACAGATTGTCTGATTCTAAATTTAATGGGCGCAACGGCACAGCACCAGCCGTGTCGAGCGGCTCCATCTCCGCTCTGGGTGCGGGTGCCGCTGATACGCTCTTAGTGACCAGTAAAGGCAACCCCGCCACGAAAAGAGAGAGGTTTCGAACGAATTTGCTCATAAATTGACCTCGCTTGTCTCAATTGTTCTTAGGGGCGCAGGTTTCCAGCCTCGCTCATACCAGGCAAACAGTCCAGAGCAGTTCTTCTTTGCTGCACAACCCTCACATTCAGGTGCAAAGACGTTCTTCCAATCTGAAATGCTCTTCTGCGCCTGAGGCCAAAGAGGCTGAGGTAACGCGCACAAAGGCGTGTTCATCCAGACGTGGGGAATCCGGTAGGTGCGTAGCACTCTGCGGGTTTGCTCCAGTGTTGCGCCCCAAGCGATCAGGTCCACTTCGCAAGCTTCTCGATTAGCTAGGGCAAACCCGATCGGCTCGCACCCCATCAATGCCCACTCCCGGATGAATGGGAGGTTTCGGGCGACGAACAGGGCCAGCTCCGGCAGAACCTCCAAGACCGGAGAAATCAACACGGAGCGCAACTGGATCTCCTGTTGGTGATCCTGGAGCGTGAGCAATCCATCAATCGTCTCGTCAAAGGCGCCGGGGGCCTGCACAACAAAGTCATGCAGGAAGTTGGCATGCCCGTACAGCGGCACCAACCAACGAACCTTCGTACTGAGGCCCGATAGAACCTCCTCCACGACAGTTGCATCTGCAAACAACCGGCCATTGGTCAAAACTTCCACTGCCGTCTGGGGAAGACGGTGACCAATGGCATCCAGAATCCGCCGTAGGCCTGCGCCCAGCAGCAATGGCTCACCACCAGTGAGGCCGATGGTTCGAGGGTGCCAATTCAGATGGGAGATGGCCTCTAAGGCTTCCTCAACGAGCCACCCGTCGTCTTCCTTGGTTGGCGGTTGGGAGCACATCAGGCAATTGCTGTTGCATCGATTTGTGAGGAACAGCGTGTGATGGGTGTCAGTTGCTCGCAGCAGGACGATCAACTCTCCCGTGAATGGGCGCGCGACAACGATGTCCCCAATCTCCAGCTGATCGCTTACGGCCCAAGCGAGGTTATCGAGGCCGGTACGCTGCAAGTCCTCAATGGAACGCCTTTCGTCGGGACTCTGGACTCGCACCAAGAAATAGAGAGACGGCTCCCACTGAGCCGCAAAGCCCTCGAAATCCACCACCCGACGCACGTGCGCACCGCATCTCTCATCGAGGTCGGCAGGCACTCTACGCATTGGCGCATGACTCCCGCACTTGCGCCCACTCGTGCATTCGCGCAGACGTATCCTCGTCAGCAGTGCGCAGGGCCGTGAACATGGCGTCAAAGAGAGCCATATGCCGCTGGCAGTGTTCAGTTGCACCCGCAGCAATAGCCATTGTTCCGTGCTGAGCCTGGGCATCGACGGGGTTGGGCGAGCAGTACAAGTTGTAGGCGCAGTCGCGGCAATCGCTCATGGATCGAACGTCGCTGGCCTCCACCAATTGCTGCCGCACCGGGGAGTTGAGTAGCCCGCCCAAGGATTCACCAATGCGCCCCATTCGTAGCGATCGATCCCCTGTCTCTGCGAGCATGCGCGCTTCATCGCTGGGATAAACAAACCCGTCGTAGTTGTATACAAGGACACTGGTACCTGCGCCTGTCGGACTTTGAAGATCCACGTAGCCCGCATCAAAGGTTGAGAGCATCTTGTTCAACAAGATCGCCGCGTACACCTCCCGCAGCTCCACGCCGCGCTGGTTCCAGTACATGATCCGATCAAGACCACGCCGATAGAAGACCAGGAAATCCTGGACAGAGTAGCCGAGCAGGTTCTGATTGCGTTTGGCGAACCCATAGCTGCTGAGCGGTCGCAAGAAGATCTCCCGAAACCCCTGGCGGACATACTCATCCACGATCGCCTCAGGGAAAGCCAGAGACGCTTTGGTTGTCGTCATCAAGGCGGCAACGGCTTCGGCTCCAATCCTTTCTCGTGCCAGTTGGATGCCAGCCAGGGTACGTTCGTAAGCATTTCGACCTGGGGTCGGTCGATTGGCGTTATGTAGTGCGCGAGGCCCATCCAAGCTGGTCGACATGTAGACGCTGTGTTCCTTGAAAAAGGCACACATCGCGTCGTCGAGCTGATGGAGAGTTGAAGCGACTACAAAGCGAATTCGACGGTTCGCTGCTGCCCCCTCGCGGATGCGCAGGATGGCATGTTTGACCAGGTCGAATCGCAGCAGCGGATCACCGCCTTGAAACTCGACGGTGAGCTGATCGGATTTGCTTTCGAGAATGGTGTCGCATGCAGCATTCAGATCCGAAAGCGACATCGTATGCCCCTCGTCGTCAAGGGACCTGCTTACCTGGCAATATTGGCAGGAGTGGGCGCATTGCAGGGTGGGCACGATGATATGAAGCGATGGACCTGAGGTAACGGTCTCTCGCTTCGCTGCAATACGCGAAGCCAGCAAGCGTTGCATGCCCCTTGACATAGCCTCATCAGCGAGCAGAAAGCGTGCACGCAGGGCGGCCTGTTTTCGAAGTTCAAGATTTTGTGGGGACACGCGAAATCGATCAAATTCCTCGCTGTCAAAGAACGCAAAGTCCCCGGCCGCTCCGGTCACGATGATGTGGCCATCCGGAAGTAGGCGGTGTCTGGACGGCATAGCCCGAGGTGCGTACCTCACCCGAGCACCTGCATAGATCGCCTGTCAGTCGACTCTTGATGCTTGACCTTGATCAAGACGCGCAGTGCATTGATGAGAGCCATGCCCCCTCCTGTTCCTGAATCTCTTATTCAGAAACATTGTGCAACAATAATTCGTAAAGTCGCATCGAAAAATGTGCGGCGCTGCGACCCCATCTTCCTGGGCTTCGTTAAGCTCTTCGTCGCGGATGGGCTAAGAATGTGTAAACAGGCCCAAGTACTTCGGGAAGTGGCAATCTAGTCGCTGCCCTTATCCGTGGTGCCTCGTGATAGAGATGCGTAGTAGGCTGCTTCAAAAATGTCTCCGCGGTGCGTACCTCGCGGCAGTACAGTCGCCAGCCTAGACCGCGCGTCCTCTACAGAGGTGGAGTTTTTGATGCCCATTGCGGCTAATGTCATTGCCAGACGCTCGAGGAACTGATCTTCTAGGCCTTGGCTCATTCGATCGGACTCTGTCGACAACTCGACTGCTTTCAGCGCGGCGTGAACGAGCCTCTCTTCTGCGCCAAGTGGCAATCGTATCAGTGCAAGTATCAGGCAGTACGGCTGCATGTCTTGGAAGAAATCCAAAGATAGCTGGAACATTACTTTGCATCGCATGAGCCAGAACGCCCACAGAGCTGCCACGCTATCTTCATTCGAACGTTCGTCACGAAGTGCTTCAGAGATCACCACCGCCATGTGCGCAACGAGGTCTGCCACATCCTTACGTGGGTGCCAGATTGCCTTGGCCAGGGACGCGAAGGGCTCGTGATGGCGAAAGCGCTCTAGGCGCTCAATTGCCGAAATCTGTTCGCCGTCGTCCACTGCGCCGGTCAAAGATGCCAACAGATATCGCACGGACACGGCGATTCCCACGTTCCATTGAGAGAGCTGAGCCAGGTGTCGTGCAATTTCAAGTTCGGTCAGCAAGCCTTCTCGATCAGAAAGCTCGAGCAACGCCAAGGTATTGAACACCTTCAGGCGGGTGTTCTCATGCGCTAGGTAGACCCGGCTGGTAGCGTCGTCACAATAAACAACCCACCGGCCTTCCTTGCCCAGTGCGATGTAGTCCTGCACCAATTCTTGAGGCGTAATTGTTTGAATCGATTGCCGGGAAGAAGACGGCTGATCAATGTGTTCTAGGTTGGTGTTGATGAACTTCAGCAAACCCATTGCCTGCGAGCGCGCAATCACGTTCACAAGTGCGCCACGGCTATGATTGCTGATGTAGTTGACGGTCCGTCTGGAAATTGCGATGCGCCCAAACAATGACAAGAGAACCGGCAGTAACTCCAAGTCTTGAAGCACTAGTAGCGCGGTGATATCCAGCAATGGGACATCTCTTCGGACCTGCGTCGCGAGCTCTTCACTGGACGCATGCATCGGAAGATGGAGCTGAGCATCATCGGGCGAAGATTTCTTGCCGACATGCCAGAGGGTAAAAACGTCTCCGATGTAGTGCAGGGCGTATGTCGGCCGCATTGCATAGGGCACAGGCAACCGGCCGTTTCGAAGGTCGTCTTCACGCTTGTTGAACTCCTGCATGCGAGCACGCGAATCGCCACCGATCACTTCGTCAAGAACGTCGTGCAATTCATCGACACTTTGAACGGCGTTCGCCCGCTCTTTTACGGCACGAAAGATGGTTGATTTCGGCCATTGATCCACAAAGCGAGCGACGCGTTGCTGAAATGCATCCCACTCCTGGCGCGCAATGCCCTGTTGATTCAGAGTAACGACCTGGAGGAGCACTAGGTACATTCCCTCTTCAGTTTCAACGTCCACATTCACCAATTTTCCAACGTCTCTGACTACATCCATTGCATCGTCGGCAAGTTCCAGTTGACTCAGGACCAGTGCATTCAATCGAAGAAGTTCCAATCGCTCTTCGCGACTAGTTTCTGATGCTAGCAATCGCTGGATGGCATTGCGTGCCTCGCTTAGACGTCCGAGGCGCAAGCAGATACCGAGGTAGTTACGCAGGGTAGAAAGTCGACCCGAGCCCAGCTCGATTGCTTGCTCAAGTGCCGTCTTTGCTTGGGCTGTTTTGCCCTGCATTTCAAGCGCGACAGCAAGCATGCTCTGCAGGCTATGCGTCGGTCCAAATCGAATGATGGCAGCGCGGGTCTCTATTTCCGCGTCTAGCCACTCTTCCAGGACGAGGTGGGCGCTTAACAAGCGGGTGTGGTCCGCAAGCGATAGCGCCATGTGTTGTCGTAGCTTGAGGGCTAGCGAAACAGCCTCCCGCGCCGCATCGCTGTCATCGGTAGGGAGATTGGATAGCAGATTACCAATTAGCACTTTCGAGTTGGGGAACTGCGAGACACCATCGCGCAAGATCCCCAGTGGATCCTGGGATATGCCAGGAACTACTGCAGCAGTCGCGAACTCCGACAACGCCTCATACTCCTGATACGCGGGGACTGATTTCAGCTGGGCCAGGAGCTTTTCTCTGTCGGCGGATCGAGACAGCTTTGCGGCTGCGGCCGCCCCCAGAGCGAATGCCATAGGCGTTTGATATGTTGGCCCGCCAGGCGACTTGAGAGCGTTGAGAGCTGCAGTTAGAGATGCCTCGTAGTCCTTGTTTTGAAATGCAATGGACGCACGTCGAGCCAGCACTGCGTGCCCTCCGGGTTGCCGCAAGTTGGCCTCCAGGGCAACCTTTAGTTGACCCGCACCGACGGCCAGTATCTCGACGTTTTCCTGAAGCTCCCGGTATTCAGGTCTTTCTGTTGCCGCCTCGCTTAAGAGGCCCAGTGCCTCGATTTGTTTGCCTGTAGCGCCCGCCACTGCCGCCGCAACTGGTGCTAAGAGCTCAATGTTGACAGGCCATCCAAGCTGCTTGTGAAGTCGCAGGCATTCGAGAGCGTGATGCCAAGCCCGCGTCGCGGCTTCTCCGTCTAACCCTGGAAGCCCAGAAAATGGAAGAATCTCGGCATCCTCGTCTAGCTGACTTGCTGTCGACAACGCCTGTTGCCAAGCCGCCCTTGAAAGAAGCAAATGGAGCGCGGCGCTGATGTGGGGGTCTGTCGACAAATTCGAGCGGAGTGCCGCTTCCCCTGCGGTTCGAATATCAGCCCATTTTCTTTGGCTACTCCATAGGACCAACTGCGCCTGGAGTTGCTTTGCTCGGCTGGAAATTTTGTTGATGGTCTTTTGAGCTTCGTCATAGGCTCTCATGGAGGTGAGAACGCGCACCAGGAGGCTCCGACCATCGTCAGACTCCACACTCCCTAGTAATGTGGCCACGCTTTCAATGTCGGCACTTTCACCGCGATCAACCGCGTCAAGGAATTTGAGTTCAGCCACCGGTAGCAGATGCTTTTCGATTGGATGAGACAGGTGTGCCTTCTCGAAGAAAGCCAATGCGTCATCAGCCCGCCGGCGCTGCATTGCAACTTTGCCCTGCAAGCTGAAAAACCAAGCCGTTAGAGCTGGAGAATCGTTCAGGCGAGCAAAGTCAATACTCTGAACAACCTTTTCCGCCAAAGAAGTTCGGCCAGCACGCGCGTATGCGAGACCCTCTGCAAGCTCCCTTCCAACTCCCTCACCTGGCAGTTCTTCTTCCTGATCGAATGAAGTAGTCAGCAATGTCGGATGCCTAAGGACATTCTGAACTAACTGTTCTAGTTGCTCCGCATAGCCGCCGGGAATCGGTCTAGTTTGCTGAGCCAAGCTTGTCAATGATTCGACGGCCCTTGCTGCGCGAAGTCGATCTGCAAGGTACGGGACTACGTCGAAATCTGGGGTGAGGGTCTGGGATACAGGTATATGGAGCGTTACCTCACGCTGGGCTCCCTCCGTGTCAACCTCGTACCTGTTGCCACGTAGCCGCTCAATTTCATCGGAGACCCACGTCCAGTAGACCTTGCTGTTTACGAGGTCGGCCTTTCCGTTGGGCAAGAATGAGACCTTGACTACAACCAGCATCACCTCATCGGCTGTCTGTGCATAAAGATTTAGCGTACTAACCTTCAGCGTCATGGACAACGTGTTTCCATCCGCAGATAACTTAGGAGCCTCCGTTCCTTTGAGCTGAATTCGGAAGGTGTATTGCACCAAGTTATTAGGAGCGACCTGTACCTCCAAGTCGAATCCATAGTCGCTAGGGCCGTCTCTGGAGGTTAAGTCCCATGTGGCAGGATGCGCGTAGTCAAGCACATGCTTGGACGCAATGCTGGTGTGATGATTTTTGTCAACGATCGGAAATGACGCAGTCATGCGAAGATCTTCTGCTTTCTTGTATATCGCTGCTCTCGGCCGCTCCCGAAATTTTTGAGTCGGAAGCCGCGATGCGCATCATGCCGTATCCGAACGTCCGCAACGTGGCACTGAACGCACGCTCGTCGCGCGAGTTCCGCCGACCGCTGTCGCTGCAATGCGGCCCCTGCGCAAATTGATAGCGATGACGACTTGCAACGTCCGCAAGCTAAGCGCCTTGTGTTGCGGCCTCGTTCGGAATAGCCTACCGAGATGCCAGAAACGGACAGGCTCTTTCCCGAGTACCAACTGCTGTCCTGGCTGCCAGACGAAACATTCTTCAGTCTTGTTAGCCGTCATCACCAGCTTTGGGGGCACGTCACATCTGCGCAAACCTGCCAACTGATCTTCGGCAGCGCACGTGCTGGTACCCACCATGATTTACCCAACAGTCTTGGTGCCTTCTCGCAGCGCACGAATGCATTGCTTGGAGAAGTCGATTTCATAGCGAGGGAGCGGACACTACTCAAGTTCTATGCAGCCTTCGCTCCTCCAGGCGAGACTGAAAATGCAGTCGCGTGTATGTCCAGCGCCAGTGTCGCCCACTTGAAGCTGCGCCTTGGCATCCTTACCAGTCGCTTTCGCGCCAATCATCCCCTCAAAGCTTGCCCGCAATGCATGGAACAGGACCTCCGCGAGACGGGGTGGGCCTATTGGCATTTGAAGCACCAGTTCCCGGGTGTGTGGAAGTGCACGACACACAAACAACCACTGCTGCAATCTGCCCTGAAAGCCAATGGAGTCGAGCGCTTCCAATGGCTTTTGCCACGCTTGAGCGAATTGAATCCCGCTAGCGTGGCGCCCATCGAGACCGTTTCGTCCTCCGTGTTACTGAGCCTCGCCGAACTCATTGAACACCTTGTGCAATCAGCGGAGCATCAACCACTACTGTTAGGGAAGCTGCACGAGGTCTACCGCCCGGAACTGCAGGCGCGCGGTTGGATTGCCGGTGTGGCCAGCTTCCGCACTGGACAGATCGCGACTGCCTTCCTCAACTACTGCGAGCCGCTCAGGCGCATCCCGGAGTTCGATTCGCTGGCCGAAGACGAGGAGGGGATGGCAATGCAATTGGGCCGATTGTTGAGGCCACCTCGCTCTGGCACGCACCCGCTCAGGCACCTGTTGCTCATCCATTGGCTGTTTGGCGATGCCCAACGGTTTGACTGCGCATTGAAATCTGAGGACGCCCACAAGCGCGCACCCACCCAGGACGATGTTCTAGCCAAATTGCCAGTCGTTGACCCGCGAATAGACCGCCTATGTAGCCTCATTCAGGACGAGGGGCAATCAGTGCGCAAGGCGGCGAGATTGGTTGGGGTCGATCCGCAAACAGCGCTCGTCTGGGCGGCAAAGGCTGGGATAGCGATTTCACGTCGGCCACAGAAGCTGTCCACAAATGTGCGTGCCAAAGCAATCCGAGACCTACGCAGAGGGATTGACAAGGAAAAAGCGGCCTCTCAAGCCGGAGTCTCCGTCGGGAGCATCAGCCGCTTGCTGCTCAGTGACGCAAAGCTGCATGCAGATTGGTCTGAGGCACGAAGCGCAAAAGCGAGAGCCCATTCGCGAGCACTGTGGCTCCAATTGTTGCAGTCCTCGGGAAGTCTCGGGATCAAATGGATGCGCCAACTGGACCCGCGCACCTACATGTGGCTCTACCGGAACGACCGCGCCTGGCTGGATGCCAACAAGCCCGACCTGCTACCAGCTTCGCTGCGTCCGAGGCCCTCAGTAGTGGATTGGGAAGCCAGAGACGAACAACTACGCAGCTTGGTTCGTGAAGCAGCGTTGCACCTTACGGAGGAGCGGGGCGTGCGCCGCATCCACTTCTGGCAGTTGTGCCAGCAAATACCTGATCTCCGGGCCAAGCGGGCTTCTCTGCAACGGTTGCCCCGCACCCTTGAGGCGATCCAGGCGGCGTTGACTGCACATCTCCCCTCCCAGGACCTTTTTCGCTGATGCCAGTCCAGTCTCGCCAACATTTCAGGCTTGATATGCATATATGTATTGAGATATGCTTAATGCATGATTGAATCAGAAGTGAGAGCGCGCGCAGCTAACGCGCGCCGCATCTGCACGGCGCATGGAATCGCCCAGGCCGATATCGCTGCCCATGTGGGGGCCAGTCAATCGCAGGTTAGTCGCATCCTCAAAGGGGAGGGCATAAGGGCTTCCCGCTTGTTTGAAGAGGTGTGCCTTTTCGTTGAGCGCTTCGAGGGCGGAGTCAGCGCCGATGCTGTGCGCAGCAACCACGACCTGATTGAGGCACTTCAAGCGACTTGGGATGGTTCTGCGTCAGATGCCAAAGCCTTGGCAGCTGTCATCCGTTCGCTTGCTGTGCTGAAACATTCGACACCTGTTTCCCGATCTCAAGGAGAGCGTTCATGACCATGCTCGTGCAGCCTGCGCCATTGCCGGAGGAGTTGGATCGCGGATATCTCGGCCGGATCATGAGAGTCAACGGCTACAAGCATCTGAAGGAAATGACGGACTCCATGGCAGCGCACCTTGGACATCCAGGAGCGAGCAGACGGGAGCTGACCGTCCATGCACTACTGAGTCAGATGGCGGGAATGTCCGAAGTTCAATTTGCACAGCGGCATACCACCTTGCCGTTGCGACGAGGAATCACCTCATATCACCCCGAGGTTGCTCATGGAAGTGAGGGAGAAGGCACGGCACTCAACTACACAGCGATGCAGAAGACGTACCACGCAGCGTACTTCTGCAAAGACTGTGTGACTGCTGACGTCCACTTTCATGGGGTTAGCTATTGGCGCCGGGATCACCAAATACCAGGGCAGCTATGGTGTCCGAAGCACAGGACACCGTTGTCTTTCGTGTCCACTGGGGATCCACTTCTGCACTCGCCAACTCAGTTCGTCGGAAGCGGTGAATCAATCCCATACGTGTGGACAGAGGAGGCATTACAGAACGGATATGTGCAAAGGTTCCTCGATCTGGCGGCCACTTTTTACGATCAACCAAAGCCCTTCAGTGTCGCGTTAGTTGTCCCCATGTTGAATGACCTTGGCCGGTCGCTCGGGTTTAAGACCAATCCTGGGCAGAGTAGGGGCGATTTGATCAGCGATCGACTACGTGATTTGTTTCCTCATCATTGGCTCGATGCGGTGTTCCATGGAATTCTGGAAAAGGAGCCAGGCACGTTCCTACACCAGATCGACGGGGTGATGTACTTAAGAACTTCGGCGTCTTCCGTGACGGCATACTTGTTGGTCTTGAGCGTGCTGTTTGGGAGTGCCGACGAAGCGATTAACGCGCTATTGAACGCCTGCAGTGATGATGAGCCGCGAGCAGTACGCCGTTCTCGGCGCGTTCACAACTTGCCTGACGACAATACCCTGATTGACCTCTACGTCGAGGCCCTCGGCGCGCATAGCGAAGTGATGAAGAAATTGGAGTTTCCTGCGCACACGGTGAGAAAGGCGCTTCTCGGCTTGGGCCTTCCAACACTTTCCGATGCGGATGACCCTGAGGCGATCGGTCGTGTTGTCGGCTTGAGAGCCTTCTACCTTCGGCGGCTTTCTTTTTCTGCGAGTGCAGAAGTTGCTGGGCTGTCTGAGCGAAAGTTCGAGGGATTGCTTCGGATGTGCGGCCCCAATTTGCCTAAATGCTTAAAGAGGATGAATCCCAAAAACAGCGTGCGGCCCCGTGCTCGAAAAGCAAAGCAGATTTTGTCAGTGCAATTGGCAGCGACAGTGGAACCTGTTCAGTGAACGGGCCCACCTTGCAACTAACTCTGTTGACTCTCAGTTGCTTTTGACTGGACCCCAGAACTGACCCCAGAAGCTGTGGTCCCGGGTGACCAGGTCTTCGTACCGTCCCATCCGCTTGGGATCTTGGCTGCGCAGTGCGTCGACCGCGGGTCCCACAGGAGCGAGATAGGTATCCGCTGCGACGCGGAAATCGTCGAGCCGCAAATCGTCTTCTTTGCGCTCAAATGCCACTCGATGGGCGGCCACCCATAAGGCGATGATCAACCGTTGGACACCCGCCGTTTTTTCCATGATGACCACAGCCAGTTCATCCGAAATCGGTAGTGGTCGCGCGACATACTGGTACACCCCCAGCCTGGGCAGGAATTGCTGTCGAAAAACCGGGTCTTCAACATCGGTAAAGTGCTTGAACGCGTGATACCCCGAGGTGACAATGCGTTCGGCGTTGCTCAATCGCTTGGTCAACGCACTGATCCCATCGGGTGTGCCCGATACCAGCAAGGGTATTTGCCACGTGTTCATCAATGTGAGGATCCATTTGATGCACTGATCTTCCACAATGCTGAGCTCTGGAGGTTCCTCCCCGACCTTCCGCCGTCTACGTCGATCCAGTGTTGAGAGTTTGAAGAAATTCTGGATCTCATCGAGATGCAGCAAGCCCAGAAAATGGGTCGATGCCACTTGTCGCCATTCCTCCAGCATCTGCATCCCATTGCGCCACTCTCCCGACAGTGTCTCGTCGAACCGGGTACTACCGGTGACCTTTTTCCATGCAGTCATCAGTGCGGCTGCGAGATCTGTTGCTTTGCCACTGGCAGGGACATCCAGTGAAAGCCAAACTACCTGTTGCAAGCCGTTTGTCATCCGAAAAAATGACGGATGCTTGATGACTTGCAGGGGATACCTACCTAGGCACCTTCTGATCGCTTGTGTCTTTCCCGAACCTGATACTCCCTCCACCGCCGCTCCGAAAGCTGGAGCATTCAACGGTAGCTGGAACTGAACAGGTTCACCGCTGATCTTGCTCCAGGTGCTCGCAGATGAGGGGTGCAAATGGTGGTAGTTCTGCCTGATCATCATGTCGATGGATTCGAACAGCTGAAGCCCTTCAATGCTCGGTATGTGTAAGTTGCGGACATCCATCAGCATATGCAGTCGCAGGTGACGCGGAATGGTCCCAATATCCTTAGGAGGTCGCTTTGGAAGCACTACGAGTGAACTCGCAGCTTCCGGCCGCGAGAGGATTGGACCAAGCCCTTGGACCAAGATGTTGTCAGCGTACGGGTCGTGTGGGGGGACATGTTTAGAGGTCATTGGCCACCTCCCTATCCTTTGCCGCAAAGATGTCTTCCATCATGCTGAGATGGTTTTCGCTGACCGCTGCGCGGTCTTTTCGGGTGCCACGGTATTCACAGTGCAACATCTGGGCAGCGATTTCATTTTCCATAGCACGGGCCTCCGTGATCGTCGGTGCTCGGCCTCTGGACCGATCAAGAGCTATCCGGGTCTGTTCAATCGATTGCTGGCGGATGGCATCCATGCGCTTCAAACCAAGTACCGCGGCAGACACGCGTTTGTGCTCGATGTCGGCGGCCTTGAGCTGTTGAAAGGCAAAAGCGTCAGCCATATCGTCGTAGTCGATTTCCGGTGAAGCATTTGCATGGTCAGCTATCTGGAGGTCGATAAGGCCATCGCCAGAAACGTTAGGTGTCCAAATGGTCGACACAGATCCCGGGTAGTACTGGACTGGAATTTCCCAACCCCCAGACGATCTGGCGAAGGTGGACCAGTGTTCCGCCTCCACAAGCGGGGATTCGTAATAATTTCCGCGGAACCGAATGCCGCGCGGGGTGACACGAGCTTCGCGAGCTGGCAGTAGTTGGGTCACCAGCTCTGCTTGCGCGGCTGCACGCAGGTAGCCGATGCCCATGGCATGGCCCCAACTCCAGAGTCCTGCAGGGCTGGGAAACACACCGGCGGCGGCCATATGAGCGTCAACTCGATTTGAGCGAATCGCGGTGAGGTTGTAGACAAAAAACGATTCGTGCAGGTATTGGGTGTACTGGCGGACATTCATCGTCGCAGCGGCTGGGTTAGAGCGCCGAAGGTCGTATTCCACACGTCGAGCGTCCATTGCCCCAGGTAGGAAGTTGTACTGGGTGTTCTTCACAATGCGATGCAGGACCTCCACGATGCCCTTCAGGTCGGGGCGAAATGGCGGCGTGTACTGCATATCTCTGATCAGTTTCATTCCCGTGGCCTTCGCACGTTTAGAGAGGTATTCGCCGCGATCACACAGAAGACGCGCCGGAAGCGTGGGGGATGGAAATAATGACTGGCGCATCTCGTAGCCCCAGAGGTTGCTTAACATCGCTGGCGATGCCGTTGTGTTGAAAAGGCTCACCTGCGCCGTGTCCCAACTGGGGCCAGTCAGGCATACATAGAAACCAACGATTGCCGTGGACCAGACATCGACAATGATGTAGACAATCGGTCGTCCTACGATCCACTCAGGGTTGACCGCCGATCTCAGGTAGATGTCACCGATGGTGCTGTCGATGGCGTACAAAAGGCCAGGGCCGGGGGAACCCTGCCAACTGCAACTGGTCATGCCGCGCAGAGAGCGCTTAAAGTGGCCTTTGCTAGTTGTTTGAAGAATTTTTTCTAGCGCGCTGGTCTCAACAGTGAGAACCCGTTTGACCTGCTCGTAGCTTGGATACTCGCCCTGCTTGAGTTCCACATCCACGATCTTCCCTGCGTCGTCGTAGCGCATAGCTTTAACAAACCTGCTCGAGATGATTTCTCTGTGCCGTCTACGCATCGATGGCTTTGGAGAAGGTATGCGCTTGTCGGCCGCGATGATTTTGGCGCGCCAGTCTGCATTCATGCCGGGCTGAATAGGTTCACCCCAAGAGCCGTATGCTTGTTTGTTAATTCTTTGCTTCAGCGTCTTCCGTCCGACCTTGTTCGTTCGCCCATCCTCGCCAAGGTCTCGAGGCTTGCCTTTTGCGCCGCAGCGATCCCATCGCGGTCGTAAACTTGTCGAAGTCAAACCAAACCTGCATAGCAATGACCAAAGGTTGTAGATATAGCTCCGACTAGCCTTATGTCTCACCATGGCATTTCGGACCAAACGGCCTAAATTGCCGTGAACCAGCAGTTCCTCCTTGAGCTTTTCCGGGTCGAGGAACTCGCTCATTACATTGCATCGCCGCTCGAATTTTTCAGCTGTATTTCGATCTGTAAGAGGCAGGTAGTAGGTCGATGCGAGCTCCAGGGATACAGGCATCAACTCATGCGCTTCATGGAGCTCAAGGAGGGCCTGCCGAGGCACGCTCAATAGCTGCCCTACCAACGGCGCTTTGACGATCCTTTTCGACCGTTTGGTTTTCTCTAGCCGCGTGCGCCCGCCTCTTTTGTTTTCAGAAAGGTGCGAAGGGGCAAACTGTGAGCAGTAGACGAAATTGATCTCGGGGGCATCAGTTACGATTCGAAAAAGTCCGGCTTTCAAACCGAGAGCGTCCCCTGCGAGGCGGAATACCTGATTGGGCATCAGAGACATGATGACCTCCTTGATGCAATCGGATTGAGCGCGAGGAAATCCGTCATCGGCAGCAGTGTGAAAGGCAAGTGAGGGCGCCAATGACGGCGGAGGTCAAGAGGCAGTTGGCCTTGCCAAACGGCCTGCCAAAGTGCCCGTTGTGCCAGGTACACATGCTGCTCTGATCCACCGAAGATCTGAGTCAATCGACCGATGACGTCGGAATAGGGATGAAAAGGCATCGACCGAACGACATGGGTGGCAATGTTGATCTCGGTCGCGCTGGCAGGCTCAGCCAATCCCCAGGCTGAAGCGCTTTTCAAGGTCAGTCCGACGCGCTTGTCGTATTGCTCGGGTGTGATCAGCAGCCATTCCACACCACGCGATTGCCAGTACGTTTTTTCTAGGAGTAGGAGCTCTTTGGCGCGTGGAGTAAGCGTGTCATATGGCTTGCAGGAAACTGCTAACAAGGTCAGTTTTGTTGCCTTGGGCGTCCTTAAAACCAGCAACAAGTCTGTTGTGCTGGTCCAGATAACTGTTTCGTCGGTGTCGGTCACAACGGGATGTTTGATACCCATCTGGTGTGCCAAAGTCATCGTGCCGGGGTAGACCCGTCCTCCCATCCCAATCTGCCAGCGGCTCAACTCATGCTCAGCATCTTCCTGGTTGATTGGGAACTGCTCGACGAGGTCAACCAAGTTTGGCAGCATCGAAGCAAAGTTAAGGCCTGTCCATTCGCCATCCGACAGCAGCTCCCGCTGGCGGTCGCGCCACAAGAGCAGATGGGATCGACCGCGGCTCGACGGATCTGAGCGTGAGACACGATGCCAGGGTATGTAGTCCGAGTACGTGCCGAGGCCTCGCCCCTCTTTCAAGAAGCGAGCAAGTACTTTTGGGGAAAACTTCTTTTCAGTTCTCATGAGCTGCCTCCAGGTGCTGGGGACAGCTGCAGAAGTTGCTGGCTACTGCTGGGGGTCGAGACTCAGTTGTATCTGGGTTTTGCGCGCCATATGGATCTGGTAAATGCAGCGAAGGGGTTGACAGTCGTGTCTGGACCTCACCGCACAAGACAAGTCTTTGCATGATTCTGACTTCCGAGTAGTTCGCCTGATAGGCGCGAACAAATCCACCACCCTGAGGTCAGATCGGTTAATCTAGCGTTGCACTGCGCGAGGACTTCGGTCTGAGCACCCTGGACGGCGGGGCTTCTGAAAGATGGAGCTCTGCCGTTTCTTATTTCATCGCCACCTCCAAGCTTTGACGGATGGATCGAACATGGGCGGGCGACAACTGCTGGCCTATGCAGGCGATGTCTCGTAGCAGGTCCGCCACGTGGCGTGGGGTAGATCGGGCCACTCTCAGCCCCATGCCACTGCGCTCTCGCGAAGCAAGTTCGGCGAGTTGCTGGGTGTCACGCGGTGATAGTTCCAGAGCCTGAGCCAACCGGGTCACCGCTGGCTTTGCAGGCGGTGGGCGACGCGCATTCTCGAATTCACTGATGAGTGACGCCGTCACCCCAGCTCTCTCTCCTAGTGAGCGGAGGCTCAATCGTTGTCTACTTCTCAGCAGGAACAAGAGCTCGCCGAAACTGCTGGCGGCGTTTTGGGGGGCGAGGTTTTCCTCTTCGTGATCACGAAGTCCGATGGGATCGCGATAGCCCAGAGCCATGTTTTTGGATGGTGTGACGGATATAGAAGGCGAAAGTGGTTCGAGGGTAGACCTCGCCCGGAAAACTGTCGATACAAAAACCAAAGAGATTCGCTTGTGGTTTTTGCGCCGCCATGTCCACGTCCCCATTTGGAGATCACGCAGATATCCATCAACAATCGAGACAACTGATCAGCACTTGAAATGCAAATTTGCTAAAGAGGAGCCTGATCTGCATTTTTATGACTGGAACCAACACGTCCCCGATGTTCAGGTTGAGGCTCAAATGCGCTGTCAACCACTTCAAGCATCGGATGCTGGAGGCGGCGCATGAGCCTGGAATTTCTCAGGGAAAGTCGGTCCTCACACGCATGACGGAAGTACTGACTAGAGCGCCATTCGACCCAAGAACCTGGGACAGTTGGTTTGGTGATGCGCCGCCTCGTGTTCAACGTGCAGCAATCGGAAGGCTGGATCAGTTCTTTGATGCCAAGGCGGGTAGGCTGAGGGAAAGGCGCGGGGAAAGCGGGTTCTATGAAGAGCTGGTGTTCGGAGGCTTGGCCGTGCAGGCTTTGGAACCCGACATGGGTAAGCTGCATCGATCACCTGTTGGGCAGCGGATAAGCCAGTACAGACCGCGAAGTCCACTACATCTTCATTTGGACGCTCTGGACGTGGCAGCGCTTGAAAATGATCAGGTGCACAAGGGGTTATGTCTTTGGGACGCGAAAGCGGTGCTATCGAATCGGGTAATGGAGTGTTTGCACGACAGGTGGAACCACCGGAGCGGCACGGTGTACGAGTCCCTGCCATCCGACATGGAACTTGCCATGCTTGAGTTGTCCGACGCCGATCGACAGTCCGCCGAAAAGGAGTTCACCTTTGGCCCGCTGGCGTTTCAGAACCTCATGAGGATGGCGCCACAACCGATGTACGAGGCGCGCTTGAACCAGCTTGATTTCTCCGCAAGCCAGGTTCACAAAACGATGTTTGGCATCGCAGCGGACGCTTCTTTCTTGAAAGGAGATCGATTGACTGCTTGGTGTCTTGACGCAGCTACGGCTGCGCTGGCGCTGCAGTCAATGAGTTGGCGGTTTCAGCTAGACATGCTGGCTTCGGGGCGCGCCATCGTGATGCCTGAGATTTGGTATCTGGATGCGATGCAGGCACTATTTTTCGGCCCCGATGATGAGGATGCATTGTCCGAGGCTTTGGGGCGCGCGAACGAGATGGGCCAGTTTCAGTGGTTGCCAGATACATACGACGCATTGCTGGCGGCCCGCGATCAGTATCACGCCTTGCTTGCCCAACTGGGGTTGCAACCAGAGACTCTCTGGCAGATCGCTGAAGGTTTTGATCAAGCCCACCCGGCGGCTATGCGGAAAGGGACCTAACTAGTTTCCAAACTGTGCCGAAAGACCTCCCGGTGACTGCGTACCTATCAGCGGTTGCAGGTGCGCAGCCCAAGATAGGCCTCATTGAGGCGGACGGAAAGTTCTATGCCCCAGGCACCTCGCCCTCCGAGGTGGTGGCAGCTTCTCTCATGTGCGACGACCTTGCGTCGCAAATGATCCCGTACTGCCACAGAAAACTCGCGTCATTCGATGGAGACAAGAAGGCGACAGTACAAGCCGCATTGAAAGACCTTCTTGCCAAGCGTTGTGTACCGATGAGCAGTGCGTTTGGATCATGCACAAAGTCGTGGACGAGTTGAATTGGTCTGTTGGTGAGCACATTTAGCGCCTCTGAACCATCAGGTCCAGATGAATAAACAGGTGTGCCCCTCGCAGGACCTATCGAGAACCAGCGCACAGAACAACTACTGCCTTCTGGAGCAAACGCCCGCACATGAAAAATCCGCATTATGAGTACTTGGGAAGGCGCATGCGTGAGTACCACCGCATGCACCAGTGGCGCCTGTCGGACGGCGGCCTGTTCATTCCTCACGCGTACTGGAACATGGGGCCTGACAGCCTGTCGACTTGGGACGACGTAGGCTTCATTCTCAATGGGCGGCGCATCATCGTCTGGTGGCAACACCCTCGACGGGTCTATGGGGCAGCAATTTCCTCCATGGCATGGAAGGAAGCAGGGAATGGCCCTCGCGATGACTGGCTCTTCCAGGGAGGGACCAAGAACTACAAGATGGTTGGCAAGTCGAAAAGGCGCAAAAAGCTGTTCACCACCACCAGTCGCGCACCCTCTGAAGCCCAGACACGGCACTACGCAAAGCTCCAGGAAATTGAAGAACGGCTGACCCGGCATGGGATTGACTTGGAGGTCCACCCGTCATGGAAATGGGAGCGCCTTAGTTGGGCGATGGGCGTCAGCCTTGTGGCTCCGCTTGAGGTCCGAAATGAAACGGAACTGGCTGAAGTGGCGCGCCTGGCCCGAGAGCTTATCTTGCAGAAAACCAGTTTGGCCCAAGAGTTTCCGGGCTTTGTGTACGACAAAGCAATCTGGCTTCGTGAGCAGGCCTTACTGGCTCACGACCTCCCCGACGCCATGAAGTGAAAAGCTGACGAGGCTTAAAGGGCCAGGAGAGATATCCGCTGTACGAGGCAATTTGAAAGGAGTTGATGTGACGACTGACGCTGCCAGCTATCCAGGCGTTCCGGAAGATTTTCCGGTGACTGCGATTCCCTCTACCATTGGGGGAGCTCATCCAAAGATGAGCCTGGTTGAGGAAGATGGAAAGTTCTATGCCCCAGGTACTTCGCCGTCAGAGGTCATTGCTGCTTTCCAGATGTGTGACGATCTGGTCTCGCAGATGGTTCCGTACTGTCAACGAAAACTGGCGACCTTCGGAGGGGACCAGGAAGCGACGGTGAAGGCTGCGCTAAAAGGTCTTTTGGCCAAGCGATGGTGCTCAGATGCGCAGTGCGCGTGGATCATGCGCAGGGTTGCGCGAGAACTGCAGTGGCCTGTGGGTGACAGTGCTTTGGATATCTGAGCCCTTTGGCTTGTCACCCCGGCGGGGGATGATGACCATGTTGTGCCCCCTGGCTACGAGCCCGCATGAAGCTGCAGGAAATTCCCTATTCGAATTGGTTTCTATCTTGGACTCTGTGCTCCAGTCCGCCCCACCCGACGCCAGGTATGCCGTTAACAAGAAACAGCTAAATGCCGGTGCCGTAGTGGCGGCCCAACAACCAAGCGGACCAGGCTGCGATTCTGATGAAGCATTGTTAGCGCCGAAGCCAGTTTCAGCCAGATCTTCCCAAATGTGCCGGTAGTGGACTGGCAGAGCCAGCGACCCGTGACACACGGGAAGAGCCTGCGCCAGCAGCGATATACAGAACTCTTGGAGCCAGTGCCGTGCGAGCAACCATCCTCAGTCCCTCGGTTTTAACGATCCCGCAGTTTCTCAGTCCTGGGGAGTGTGAAAGCCTAGTGCAACTCGCCGAGCAAGCAGGTTTCAGCGCTGCCGAGGTGAGGATGAACACCGGCCAGAAATCAATGCCCAATGTGCGAAACAATGAGCGCACCACGGTAGAAAATCCTGCGTGGGTTGCGTTGCTTTGGCAGAGACTGAGTCAGGTTGATCTGCCAGAGGTCGATGGAGCGCAGGCAGTAGGACTTCCCAAAGATCTGCGCTTTTACAAGTACGGGTCTGGCCAGCGATTCAAGATGCACAAAGACGGCCCATGGCACGAGCAAGGCTTGTCCAGCCAACTGACCTTCCTCGTTTACCTGAACGATGGTTTTGTGGGCGGAGCTACTGACTTCAAAGAGTTTCAGGTGGTTCCAACAACAGGCACCGCCCTGGTCTTTGTGCACGACACCTGGCACGAAGGTGCTGAGGTGACGGATGGCACAAAGTACGTGCTTCGCTCGGACGTGCTGTTTTCTGGATAGAACGGCCATCGTTGTTTCAGCTGCGACCATGGCTCGATGAAGTTTTTTCGCATCCCGGATGCATCATGTGGCCGCTGGTGAAGCAGGTGCGGGCGCTCCCGGTCGTGAGGTTTTGTCACTGTAGGTCGCGGCCAATCACGCGACAGCAAGGCTTGCGTCGCCTCAATTTGCCTCAGGCAAAGCCCGGACTGGCGTCTTATCGCTAATTATCAGGATTTTGATAATTCATATTGTGAAATATTCACCCTGACGCCGCCCACGAATTGCAGTGCCTCCAAGCGCGATCGGCTTCAGCGCCAACCACCAGCCCGATGCCTGGAACGCGCAAGCTGCGGCTGGGGGATGTCTGCTCCCTGCACCAATATTTGTTGTCCAAACCTTGAATCTGCTTACAGTGAGCTCCAAGGAGGAGACAGATGCAGGTCATACCGAACAAGATGGGTCGCAGTCTTCAGAAATCACTGCTTTCGGCGCTCGCGGTCGCACGCTCCATGGCCTTGGTCGCAGGCGCACTGGCACTTTCCAGTGCTGCCATGGCCTTTCAGATTGCGCCCATGGGCTCGGCATTTGAATCCAAACTGACCAACGAGACTGAAGACTCCTTGGCGGATGTGGCTGGCAGATTGGGTGTGCTCATCAAGGGCCGTGTCCATGAAGAGATCACACAGATTGCCATGGGCTGTCCGGTCGAGCCCGCCAACCTGGCTCAGGACGCTACCTGCAGCATCCGAGACCTGCCTTTTGTGACGCCCTATGTCATTTACGGTGTCCGCTGGAATGATCTGCCACCGTTCAAGCTGTTACCCGATGAAGGCAATTGCACCTACCTGGGCAAGTCGTGCATCGTGGGCCAGACCATCCGGTTTTCCACACAGCCGCTGTGCTGGTACTGCCTCTTCAAGGACGCGGAGAAGAAGGCCCAGACCAAAACGATTGTGGGCTGCAGCAAGGCTCAAGGTACTGTTCACGGCAATGTGATGACCCGATCACACTTCGGAGACTTACAGTTCCTGCATGCGATGGCCAGTGAAGAAGGGGTGCACCCCGGTGCAACACGGGCCAAGGTGCTGGACTGGCTGGAGTTCGCCTGGAAAGTGTCCTCGCGGGAGATCAAGCCCGATACCTTTCTTCGGGATATCGATAACGCAACACTGAAGGAGCACTTTGGGTGCACGCAGTGGCGGGTCTCCGATCTCTACATCCTGGGGCACCAGGACAAGCTGCTTCCCTACCTGCACCATGTGGCGTTCGGGTCCGTGCTGCACACCGTGCAGGACTCATTTGCTGGCGCCCATTCTTCACGGGAGGCCACGCCACCCGGCGGTATGTGCAAGGACACTGCTTTTGCGCAGCCTCGGCGAATTGTGGAACTCCATACCTATGGCGCCCAGGATGGCGGCCTGCATGATGAGCAAGACACCCGGGATGCCATGACCCGCGTGAGTGCTGCAGACAAGTGGCCGGACGCGGTGGAAGCCACGCGCAATCTGGCGCGTTTCTATGATGACCGCGCCAAATGGACGGATGTCCAACCCTACATGCAGTGCCTGTTTGAACTGGCGGATGAACGCAAGGACTCTTCGCCGGGAGAGCCGTATCGTCGCCGCTGAGGACGTGGCAGGGGCAAATCGCCCCCACCCACTCACTGCGGATTGAGCAATGCCAGTGCCTTACGCTTGCCGAATTTGAGCACCTGGGCAATGCGCTCTAGCTGCGCAGCCCGTGGGTGCACCCGACCTGATTCCCACTTGTAGACGGATAGCGATGACGCGCCCAGCAGCAGGGCCATCTCTTTCTGTGTGATGCCCAGCGCTGCTCGTTTTTCACCCAGGGCCAGTGCGTTGAATTGGACCTGTCTTGCCTTCTTGGCCCCGGCTTCTTCGATCGCAGCTTTGGCTTTGGGCTCATCCGCTACTTTGACCTGGCGTCGAGAGGCCTTGAGCTGAGAAGTCAGCGCCTTCACCTCGCGTTTCAATGCCGCGATCTCGGACCGATGGCTGGTGATGGCCTTGCGCATGCCCTGCAGCTCGGGCTTGATTTCCTTGCGCGCCATGCGGGCGACTTCAGCGCGAAAGGCATTGGAAAAAGTGTTCATCGGCTCGATGGTAGCTCTTGTGCCGACGCACTGACTGGACATCTACTGAACCAGGCGGCCAAAAAAAACCGCCAGCGGCACTGGGCCCGTTGCGGTTTTGAACGAGGCCATGCGGCCAAATATGCCGCTGCTTGCTTGCCAGCCTTGAGCTTGCAGGGCACCCGCTGTATGGTGACGCAGTTCGCAAGGAGTTGATATGTCGATTGACCGTGCCAGCTATCCAGGCGTGCCGGAAGATTTCCCGGTGACGGCGGTTCCCTCTGCCCTTGCGGGCGCCCAGCCCAAGATGGGCCTGGTTGAGGAAGATGGGAAGTTCTATGCCCCGGGCACTTCGCCCTCAGAGGTCATAGCAGCTTTCCAGATGTGTGACGATCTGGTCTCGCAGATGGTCCCGTACTGCCAACGAAAGCTGGCGACCTTTGAAGGGGACCAGGAAGCGACGGTGAAGGCGGCGTTGAAAGGTCTTCTGGCCAAGCGATGGTGCACGGATGCGCAGTGCGTGTGGATCATGCATAGGGTCGTGCGAGAGTTGCAGTGGCCAGTGGGCGAAAGCGCTTTGGGCATCTAAAAGCTTTGGCTCGTCACCCCTGCGCGGTTTGATGGAAGATCATGGCTATGGCCAATGACCAACTGCTCGTGGACAACAACCACATCGAGAACCAGATACGACCGATTTCCATTGGGCGCGACAACTGGTTGTTTGCCGGCTCGCTTCGGGCGGGCAAGCGCGGTGCCGCTGTGATGTGCCTGATTCAAAGCGCTCGGCTCAATGGCCATGACCCGTACGCTTACCTCAAAGATGTGCTGACGCGCCTGCCAACCCAACAGGCCAGCTTGATACATGAACTGTTGCCGCATCGCTGGCAGCTGCAGACCAAGCCTGCATCTGCAACACCTCTTCAAGATGAGTTTGTCGCACACTTCCCGAAATCGGCCAGCGGCTCTAGCCAACGGATGCCGCCGGCGAGTAGCATGTAAGTATGCCGAAGAAAACAGCGCAGAAACATCGGTTGAGCCCAACGCACCAGGCTTCGAGTGAAGACCGAGCTTGGCTTGATATCGCGCCTGTCGGCCGCGAATTCGGAAGCCCGGACTATGAGCGACTGACGGCGCTGGATCAAGCCGCCTTCGCAGCTTTCCAATCGTGGGAGCAGGTGCGAAAGTGGCTGGCCGCACCAAACTCTCAGCTTGATGGAGCTTGTCCAGAGGACGCGGCGCGAAGCCCCGATGGACTTAGCAAAGTCATGTCAATCCTGATGGTGGCTGGTGCTCGTGTCAGTGACGACTTCATGCGCGAAATTGAGAATTTGCCTGTCCAGGAACGAGACACGCCAACGGGACTTTAGTAAAGCCTAAATGGCATTCACAAAGTAACTGCGCCGCTCGTCAATATGGGATGGCCGGACGCATATGCTGGGCGTCGCGTCCCCTCCGGCTGTGAGGATTGTCTACAGGCGGTGGCACTGCTCTCCGCAGTTCGACAGTGAAGCACAACTCTGGTCAAACAGGCTTCGGCACTAAAAATGCCCCATCAGAATCGCTGCCGGGTGCGTTCGGTTATTGGACCGCCGCTACGGCAAGGTCGCGGTGCCAACTCGCTCGGTCGTACACAAAGCCCGGGAATTCTTGGGTCAATGTGGTCTTGCGCAAGATGAGGCCACTGGCTAGGCGCGCCACTTCTGCAAGCTCCTGTTCATTTCGTACTTCCATCGGCGCCACAAGGCTCACGCCCATCGCCCAATTGAGGCGCACCCATTTCCATGAGGGTTGAACTTCCAGGTCAATCCCATCCTGGGTCAGCCGTTCTTCGACCTGCCGCAGTTTGGCGTAGTGCTGTGTTTTCGCCTCAGAAGGCGCACGACTGAGGTAACTGCTCAGTTTTTTCCGCTTGCCCGACTTGCCGACCATCTTGTATTTTTTGGTCGCCCCCTCGCGGAGCCAGTCGCCCTGCGGACCGTCACCCGCCTCTTCCCAGGCCATGGACGTGATGGCCTCCCTGTAGACATGCCGAGGGTGTTGCCACCAAACAATGACGCGCCGGCCATTGAGGATGAAACCCACATCGTCCCAGGTTGACAGGCTTTCCGGCGCAATGTTCCAGTAGGCGTGCGGGATGTACAGGCCGCCCTCTGACAGGCGCCACGGGTGCGTACGGTGATATTCACGCATGCGCCGACCCAGAAGCTCATAGTGGGGATTCTTCATGTGAATCCTTCCGTGGAGGAGGGATGTGAATACTCAGCGCGAATGTTCAAGACAAATCCTGCGAAGAGTGTATGGCGACGAAAAAAACCGGGCTACGACCGTGAATGATATGGGTAATAGGGCGCAGCAGGATCTGCTGCGAGACTGGGATCGCATTGCGCCTATGGGTCGCGAGTTCAGCAGTCTCGACTATGAGCGACTGGCAGAATTCGATAGCCTGGCGTTCAAGGCCAAAGGAAGTCTGTTTGCGGCCCACCGTTGAGCAAGCCCAGCAGGTGTTGATCATCCCGACACGAGGACGCATCGGCTTGGTCTTCCAGGTGTAGTAGCCGCTTGGATGTACAGCCAGGACCTTGGACAGACAGAGAACGCTGTCTGCAGTTTCAGGGCACGCGATGAATGCGTATTTCGGCTTTGCAGCGATTGCCGTCGTTGAAATCGGATCGACGAACTCACGGTATGTGGTGCGCAGCGGTCATCGCATTGCGCCGGCGCAGAACAAAAAAGGCATCGCGAGCGATGCCTTCAGGCTGCAAGCAGCAGATGCAATGGCCTCGGTCAGAGGGCCTGGACCAGTTCCGGCACCGCAGTGAACAGATCGGCCACAAGCCCGTAATCGGCCACGCTGAAGATAGGCGCCTCAGGGTCCTTGTTGATCGCCACGATCACCTTGGAGTCCTTCATGCCGGCCAGATGCTGGATGGCACCCGAGATACCGGCGGCGATGTACAGCTGCGGCGCCACGATCTTGCCGGTCTGTCCCACCTGCAGGTCGTTGGGGGCATAGCCCGCATCCACGGCCGCACGGCTGGCACCGATGGCGGCGCCCAGCTTGTCGGCCAGCGGGGTCATCACTTCGTCGAACTTTTCCTTGCTGCCCAAGGCGCGGCCACCCGAGACGATGATCTTGGCGGCGGTGAGTTCGGGGCGGTCGTTTTTGGCGATCTCGCTGCCCATGAAGGTGCTCTTGCCTGTGTCGGCGGTGGCCGCAGCGGTTTCGACGGCGGCGGAGCCACCGGTGGCGGCGGCGGCGTCAAAACCCGTGGTGCGCACGGTGATGACCTTGGTGGCATCGCCGCTTTGCACGGTGGCAATGGCGTTGCCCGCGTAGATCGGGCGCTCGAAGGTGTCGGCGCTCACCACTTTGGTGATGTCGCTGATCTGGGCCACGTCGAGCTTGGCAGCCACGCGAGGGCCCACGTTCTTGCCGCTGGCGGTGGCGGGGAACAGGATGTGGCTGTAGCCAGACGCGATGGCCAGCACCTGGGCCGACACGTTCTCGGCGAGGCCGTGTTCGAGGCCGGGGGCGTCGGCGTGGATGACCTTGGCAACGCCAGCGATCTGGCCCGCTGCAGCGGCAGCAGCGCCTGCGTTGTGGCCTGCGACCAGCACGTGCACGTCGCCACCGCAAGCGACCGCAGCCGTGACGGTGTTGAGCGTTGCGCCCTTGATGGACGCGTTGTCGTGTTCAGCAATAACGAGTACCGACATCTAGATCACCTTCGCTTCGTTCTTGAGTTTGTCGACCAGAGCGGCGACGTCAGCCACCTTGATGCCTGCGCCGCGCTTGGCGGGCTCGGTCACCTTGAGGGTTTTGAGGCGCGGAGTGACGTCCACGCCGAGGTCTTCAGGCTTGACGATGTCCAGCTGCTTTTTCTTGGCCTTCATGATGTTGGGCAAGGTGACGTAGCGGGGCTCGTTCAGGCGCAGGTCGGTGGTGATGACGGCGGGCAGCGTGAGGGCCAGGGTTTCCAAGCCGCCATCCACTTCACGGGTGACGTTGACCTTGTCAGCCAGCAGCTCGACCTTGTTGGCGAACGTGGCCTGGGGCAGGTCGGCCAGGGCCGCCAGCATCTGGCCGGTCTGATTGGCGTCGTCGTCGATGGCCTGCTTGCCCAGGATGACCAGCGAAGGCTGCTCTTTGTCGATCAGGGCTTTGAGGATCTTGGCCACAGCCAAGGGCTGCAACTCGACATCGGTTTCGACCAGGATGGCGCGGTCGGCACCAATGGCCATGGCTGTGCGCAGGGTTTCCTGGCACTGCGTGACACCACAGGACACAGCGATGACTTCGGTCACCAGGCCCTTTTCCTTCAGGCGCACGGCCTCTTCGACGGCGATTTCGTCAAAAGGGTTCATGCTCATCTTCACGTTGGCGATGTCCACACCCGTGTTGTCCGACTTCACGCGGACCTTCACGTTGTAGTCCACCACGCGCTTGACAGGGACGATGATTTTCATGGGGTTCAGCTCCTTTAGATTTTTTCCAGCACCACGGCAATGCCTTGACCCACCCCGATGCACATGGTGCAGAGCGCATAGCGCCCGCCCAGCGTGTGCAGTTGGTTCACGGCCGTGGTCGCGAGGCGTGCACCGCTGGCGCCCAGCGGGTGCCCCAGGGCGATGGCTCCGCCCCACTGGTTCACGCGCTGGTCGTCGTCGGCCAGCCCCAGGTCGCGCAGCACGGCCAGGCCTTGGGCGGCAAAGGCTTCGTTGAGCTCGATCACGTCCATGTCGGTCAACGTCAGACCCGTCTGGGCCAGCACCTTACGCACAGCGGGCGCCGGGCCGAAGCCCATGATGCGCGGCGCCACGCCGGCCGTGGCCATGCCGACCACGCGGGCGCGCGGCGTGAGGCCGTATTGCCTAGCCGCCGCCTCATTGGCGAGCAGGAGCGCGCAGGCACCGTCGTTCACGCCGGAGGCGTTGCCCGCGGTCACGGAGCCACCTTCGCGGACTACGCCCTGGAGCTTGGCCAGCGCCTCCAGCGTGGTGGCGCGGGGGTGTTCGTCCTGGCTGACTACGATGGCGTCACCTTTCTTCTGGACGATGGAGACGGGTACGATCTCGCGCGCTAGGTAGCCCGCGACGATGGCGGCGGTGGCCTTCTGCTGGCTGGCCAGGGCCATTCGGTCCTGGGCCTCACGCTCGATCTTGAAGTCGTCGGCCACGTTCTCGGCAGTTTCGGGCATGGAATCCACGCCGTACTGGGCCTTCATCAGCCTGTTCACAAAGCGCCAACCAATAGTGGTGTCATACACGGAGTTGCTGCGGCTGAAGGCGGATTCGGCCTTGGGCATTACAAACGGGGCGCGACTCATGGATTCCACCCCACCGGCGATCATCAGGCGGGCCTCGCCAGACTTGATGGCACGCGCAGCACTCCCTACAGCGTCCAGACCCGAGCCGCACAGGCGGTTGATGGTGGCGCCTGGCACCTCGATGGGGAGGCCGGCCAGCAGGGCTGACATGCGCGCCACATTGCGGTTGTCCTCGCCGGCTTGGTTGGCGCAGCCATACAGTACGTCGCTCACCGCCGCCCAGTCCACGCTGGGGTTGCGCTGCATCAGCGCCTTGATGGGCAGAGCGCCCAGGTCGTCGGCTCGCAAGCTGGAGAGCGCGCCGGCATAGCGACCGAAGGGGGTGCGGATGGCGTCACAGATAAAGGCTTGTGTCATGGGGAATCAAACGTCAAGTAGCAAAGAAATGTTACCCAGGCGCGCGCCGTGGCCGCTGGCCTGAACCAGGAATTCCATGTCGCACTGCAACGCGCTGCGCGGCTGTTGGCGGGCCCAGTGAACGGGGCCACCTTCCCAGCGCGGAAAGCCGTAGCCATGCACTAGCACCACGTCGATGTCGGTGGCGCGCAGCGCTACTCCCTCCGCGAGCAACCACGCGGCCTCGTTGACCATGGTCAGCATGACGCGGCGTGTGATTTCTTCCGGCAAAACGGGGCGTCGGGCGACGCCGCGTCGCACAGAAGCATCGACAATGAGGCCGCGCACGGCTTCATCGCTGGCCGTCGAGGCCTTGCCGTCCGTATAGCAGTAGTAGCCCGCGCCCGTTTTGCGCCCCATGCGTCCTCGCTCGCACAGATGGTCGAGCACGTCCACGTAGCGCTCGCGTGGATCGCGTGTGGCCGCGCGTGCGCGGCGCATGCGCCAGGCGATGTCCAGGCCCGACATGTCAGCAACGGCGAACGGGCCCATGGCGAAGCCGAAATCCTGCAGCGCGCGATCCACGTCCTCGGGCCAGGCGCCGTCCTCCAGCATATATTCGCACTGGCGGCGGTACGCATCGTAGATGCGGTTGCCAATGAAGCCGAAGGCATTGCCGCAGGGCACCGCCATCTTATGCAGCTGCTTGCCCAGGGCCATGCCCGTGGCGAGAACGTCGGGGGAGGTCTCGCGACCGCGCACCACTTCGAGCAGCTTCATCACGTTGGCCGGGCTGAAGAAGTGCAGGCCAATCACGTCGCCGGGCCTGCGCGTTACCGACGCAATGGCGTCGATGTCGAGGTAGGACGTATTGGTCGCCAGCACGGCACCGGCCTTGGCGTGCAGGTCGATCTGGCGGAAGACGGCCTGCTTGACCGCGAGTTCCTCGAACACTGCCTCGATGACCACATCCGCATCACCCAGGCGCTGCCAGTCGGTGGCGCCAGACAGCCGGGCCTCGCGTTCTGTTGCTGCCTCCACGGATATTTTCCCTTGGGACACGCGTTGGGCGTAGTGGTCGCGTACCCGCTGCAAGCCGCGCTCCAGAGCCGCGTCGTCCTGCTCCATAAGGAGTACCGGCAGTCCGGCATCCAGCGACGCGATCGCGATGCCCGATCCCATGGTGCCGGCACCAATCACGGCAATGCGGCTGAACGGCCTCGGCGCGTCGTCCACGGACGGCTTCATCGCCTGCCGTTCGGCAAAAAAAAGGTGCCGCAGCGCGTGCGCCTCGGCGCCCAAGCGCAGTCGGTTGAAGACCTCGCGCTCGGCTTGCAACGCCTGCGCAATGGGCTGCGTTGCCGCGGCCTTGATGGCTTCGATGGCTGCGACCACGGGCGGGCGCTGCCGGCCCGCCCGCAGGGCGGCCTCTTGCGCCTTTTGAATCTGCTGTGGCGATTCCTGCGGCACGGTTTCTTCGGCCACGCGGCACTTGCGGCCCTGGAGTTGGCGGGCGAACTGCACGGCGGATGTGCGCAGATCGCCTTGCGCGATGTGGTCGATCAGACCCAGCCGGCTCGCCTCAAGGGTAGGCACGCGGGTGCCCGCGCAGATAAGGCCAATGGCACGCGCGATGCCCACCCGGCGTGTGAGTCGCTGCGTACCGCCCGCCCCAGGAATCATGCCGAGCGTGACTTCAGGAAGGCCGACGACGGCTTTCTCGTCCGCCACGCGGGCATCGCAGCCGAGGGCCAGCTCGAATCCGCCCCCCAGCGCCGCACCGTGGATGGCTGCGACGATGGGCTTGCTGCATGCCTCTATCGCCGCGATCACGGCAGGCAATTGCGGGTCTTCCAGCGGCTTGCCGAATTCCTTCAGGTCGGAGCCTGCCATGAAGGTGGCGCCCGCGCCAATGATCACGGCGGCCTGCCACTCGGGAGTGCACTCCAGCGACTCGACCGCTTGCAGCAAGCCCCGGCGCACTTCGAGCGCCCCAGCGTTGATGGGCGGGTTGTGAATCTCGATGACGAGCACGTCGTTCTGCGCATGGCAGCGGACGGCTGGGATGGGAGAAGTGTTCATGGCATGAATGAGGTTGATGACTGGAACCAGTCCGTCAAGATCGTGTTGATGGGGCCGCTCTGCTCGTACTGCACCCAATGGCCTGCATCCGGCACGATGCGCAGCTCCCACGCCGGGTTGCTTGCGCGCACGATGGGCCCCATGTCGTCCGGCACAGCCGTCACGTCGTGCTCTCCCCAGATCAGCAGCAACTCGCCCCGGTATCGGGAGAGCGCGTCGAGCAGGTTTGCCGCGCGCGAAAATGCCTTGCTGCGATAGCGGGTGGCGTGGGAGGCGCATGCATGCACCACCAGCGCCTTGGCATCCACGTGCGATGCCTGGTGCAACATCAGCGCGCGCAGGTTGTGGGCATGGACCTCCCACCGTGCCCGCCCCTCAACCCGGCGCCAGTCGCGCAGCTCCCAGAGCGGGCGCCGCGCGCCGCCATGTCCGGCCGTGCCCAGCAGCGCAAGACGGCGTACCCGGGTGCTGACGCTGGCGAGCTGCGCCGCAGTCAATCCACCGAACGAGAAGCCCGCCAAGCAGAAAGCCGCATCGCCCAGCAGATGCAGAAGTCCTTCATCAAGCGCCTTGACCAGGCGCTCCTGGCGATCGGCATCGTGCGGATGCCCCGGTAACACGTCGGAATCACCGAAGCCGGGCATGTCGGGCACCCACACGCTGAACCGTGTGGCCAGCGTCTCGATGTTCCGCGCCCAGTGCATCCATGAGCCGTGGCCGCCATGGAGAAGCACCAGGTCGGGGCCGCGTCCCCAATGCCGCCAGCACAGGCGTGCATCATCGTGCCGCGTTTCGTGGCGGCTCCCCTGGGCCGCCAGTTGCCGCAGGGAGCGTCGGGCCGCCGCCAGATCTCTCGGGTCAGGTAGGCACGGGGTCATGTCTGGAAGATCAGGGCATCGACAGCAGTCACGCCCTGCCCTTCGGGCAAGATCAGCAGCGGATTCACCTCGGCTTCGGAAACGCGCAGTTCCGGCTTCAAGGCCAGCTGCGAGAGCGCGCTCACGGTGTGCGCCAAGGCCTCCAGATCGCCCCGCGCCTTGCCGCGCAGGCCCGTCAGCGGCTTGAGGGCATTGACCTCTGAGATCATCCCGCGCGCAGTCTCCACTGTCACTGGCGCCAGGCGAATGCTGCGGTCTTTTGCCACCTCGGCCCAAATGCCACCTGCGGCCAGCATGATGATGGGGCCCGCATCTGCGTCCACGCGGTAGCCCACCAGCACTTCGCCCAGGCCTTTTTGCATGGGCTGCACCAGCACTTCGTCGCAGGCAGCCTGGGGTGCTTTCTCGTCCAGGTTGCGCCGCAACGTGGCCATGGCGGCGGCCAGCTCCGCATCGCTTCCGATGTTCAGCAGCACGCCACCGACCTCGGTTTTGTGCGGAATATCTGCCGAGCAGACCTTGGCCACCACGGGGTAGGCAAAGGGCAGCGGTGCGGCCTCGCTGCCAAAGCGGCGCAGCACGGCGGGCGCGTGGGGCACGCCCACAGCGTCGAGGATGCCGTATGCGTCGGCCTCGCTCAGTGCGCGCGCCGGGCCGGGGGCGGGCAGCAGCGGCTCCTGGCCCGGCTGGCGACGCGCCAGCACGGCGGCGATGGCGTCGCCACAGGCCTCGGGAGAGCGAAAGCACGGTACGCCCGCTGCGGTGAGCGCGGCCAATGCCTCGGGCGCGTCGGGCACCAACATGGCGGCCAGCGGCTTGGGTTGCCCTGCGCATTCGACGATGGGCTTGACGGCCAGCTGCGGCTGAAAGCGCGCCGACGAACCCACCACGGCCAGCACCAGATCAAATTCGGGCGCGGTGAGCAAAATGTCCAGCGTGCCCTTCATGGTTTCGTACTTGGTGCCCGCCAGCGTCATGTCGAGCACACGGCCCGGCGTGCAGGGCAGGCCCGCCTGCGCCAGGCGCTGGAGCGTTGCAGCCGAGGGCGGCTCCACCACCACGCCCCGGATGCCCAGCTGGTCCACCGCCATGGCCGCACCGCCGCCGGTGGTGGTAACCACGCCCACACGCTTGGGGGCGCTCTCCAGTGGAATGCGCTTGGCAAGCGGAAAGGTTTCGAGCAGGGCGTCCAGCACGCCCACACGGGCAATGCCCAGGTCCTTGAAAAAGGCGTCGGCGATGTCGTCTTCGCCTGCAATGGCGCCGGTGTGGGTGGTGGCCATCTCGGCGGCAGCGGCGCTGCGCCCGAGCTTGTAGGCAATCACCGGCTTGCCAGCTCGGTGCGCTGCCCGCGCAAACGCGCGCAATTCGGGGCCGTGGCGCAGGCTCTCCAGAAACAGCAGGTAGCCCTCGATGGCCGGGTCGTCCAGCGTAGCGGCGCAGATTTCGCCCACGTTCAGGTCCACCTCGCTGCCCACCGACACCAGCCCCGCAAACCCCACGCCGCGCGCCTTGCCGCGCGAGACCAGCGCGCCAATCATGCTACCGCTGTGCGAGGCGACGAACACCTTGCCCGGCGGAATATCGGACTCGGCAAACGCGGCGTTGGCCGTGAGCACCAGGCCCGTGCGCGGGTTGACCACGCCCAGGCTGCTCGGGCCCAGGATGCGGATGCCCGTCTCGCGGGCAATCTGGCGCAACGCTTCCTCGCGCTGCACGCCCTCACTGCCCGATTCAGAAAAGCCGCTGGCCAGGATGGTGACCACCTTCACACCCAAGCCCGCGCATTCGCGCACCGCGGCGATCACGGTCTCGGTAGGTGTAAGCACGAAAACGTGGTCGGGCACCTCGGGCAGGCTTTGCAGGCTGGGCCAGGCCCGCAGCCCCTGGACCTCGGCCCGCTTGGGGTTGATGGGGTAGATGCGACCGGCAAAGCCTGAGCGCTGCAAGAACTGCACGGGCCGCCCGCCCATCTTGCTGGCGTCATCCGAGGCACCGTAAAGGGCGATGCTGGCAGGATGGAGCAGCGCCTGCGCCAGCTGCGCTGTTGAGTCGTTGTGTGATGTCATTGCGTGTCGATTTTGATGGTCTTGAACTGCTCGCCCCAATGCGCAACCTCGCGCTGGAGATCGCCGCGAAACTCCTCGGGGCTGTTGCCAATCACGATGGCGCCCAGGGATTCCAGCTTGGCTTTGATTTCCGGGGTCTGCAGTGCCTCTAAAGCCGCTGCGTGCAATTTTTTGACGATGGCGGGGGACGTTCCCACGGGGGCCAGCAGGCCGTTCCAGGAGTCCGAGACCATCGCCGGGATACCCGCCTGTGCGAAGGTGGGCACGTCGGGCAGCCCCGACAGGCGCTGCGGGCCGGCCACAGCCAGAGGCTTCACCTTGCCCGCCTGCAGAAATGACATGGCACCGCTGGCGGATACGAAGGCCAAGTCCACATGCCCAGCAATCAAATCC
Source organism: Acidovorax radicis (assembly GCF_020510705.1). Classification (NCBI taxonomy): domain Bacteria; kingdom Pseudomonadati; phylum Pseudomonadota; class Betaproteobacteria; order Burkholderiales; family Comamonadaceae; genus Acidovorax; species Acidovorax radicis. The sequence goes on along the minus strand of NZ_CP075184.1, from coordinate 4,203,655 downwards.
GTCATCACATTGCTGGCCCCTTTGTAGGGGATGTGCGTGAGCTGCACGCCCGCTAGGCGTTGGAGCAACTCGGTCGCCATGTGCTGCGACCCGCCCAGGCCGGTGGTGCCGTAGGTGAGTTTGCCCGGCTCTTTCTTGGCCAGGGCGATGAATTCCTTGACGCTGCCCACGGCCATGTCGTGCCGCACCGCCAGCACACCTGGAGAAGAAGACAGCTTGGAGATAGGCTCAAAACTTTTGACGGCGTCGAATTTCAGCTTTTTGTAGACGTAGCTGTTCATCGTGAGCGGCGCGGCAGCCACCAGCAAGGTGTAGCCGTCGGCCGGGGCAGCTGCCACAGCTTCGGAAGCGATGTTGGAGCCAGCACCGGGGCGGTTGTCGACGATAAACGGCTGTCCCAGCCGCGTCTGCATATGGACCGCAATCATGCGCGCAACCAAATCCGTGGGGCCGCCCGCGGAGTAACCCACGATGATGCGCACGGGCTTGGATGGGTAGGCCGCTTCGGCCATAACGCCACTGGCAAGCCCCAGGGACAGTGCCGCGCAGGCGGCCAGCGAGAAATTACGACGATTCATGTTTGTCTCCTTGATTTTTGGTTATCAGTCTTTGGCCGGACGCTGCGAGAACGTGCGGCCGAAAACACCTTCGGCGATGCGGTTCTTCAGGATTTCTATGGAGCCACCGGCGATCATCCAGCCGCGCGTGCGACGCACGCAGTACTCCACCAGTGACTCCTGGCTGAAACCCATGCCGCCCATGACCTGCAGCGCGTCGTTGGACACTTCCCAGCCGGCCATGTTGCAGGCCAGCTTGGCCATGGCGGTGCTTTGCGCACTGGGCAGGCCATGCTCACCCTCCATAGCCGCGCGGTACAACATCAATTGCGCCTGCTCCAACTTCAGGGCCATGTCGGCAAACTTCCACTGCAGCCCCTGGAACTCGCACAGCTCGCGGCCAAACTGCTTGCGCGTCATGGCATGTTCACGCGCCGTGTTGAAGGCATAGCGGCCCAGGGCCAGCGCACGCGCGGAGTTGCCCAGGCGCTCCACGTTGAAGCCGGAAATCTGCTTCTTGAAACCGCCAGGCCCCAACAGCACGTTGGCGGCCGGGATTCGGCACTCATCAAAATAGAGCTGCGACCACTGCTCGCCGTTCATGAAGTTGGAAGGCGTGCCCACCTGGAAACCAGGGGTGCCGCGCTCGACCAGCACCGAGCCAATGCCGCCCACGCCGGGGCCAAAGCGCACATAGATCAGGAACAGCTCCGCCTCCGGACTGTGGGTAGAAAAAATCTTGCTGCCATTGATGACGTAGTGGTCACCATCCTTGCGGGCGCTGGTTTTGAGCTCGGTGACGGCAGAGCCCGCATCGGGCTCGGTCATGCCCAGCGAGATCAGCTTGCGGCCTGCCAGCAGGTCGGGCAAAAAGCGCTGCTTTTGCTCGGGCGTGGCGTATTCGACAAAGGTGCGGATGGGGCCAAAGTTGCCCGCCTGCACAATGTCGGCGCTCTTGGGGCAGACCAGGGCAATCTGCTCGATGGCCAGCACAGCGTGCATCAACGTGCCGCCCTGGCCGTGGTCTTCCTCGGGGAAGGCAATGCCCAACAGGCCCTGCTCGGCCAGCAATGCGGCAGTTTCCCAGGGGTAGTGGGGCGAATGTGCGCGCTCCAGCGCGCCGTCCTTGAGCTTGGCCTGGGCAAAACGGGCCACCGAATCGGCAAATGCCTGGTGCTCTTCACTGAGTTTGAAATCCATGTGCGTTCCTGCGGGGTGTGTAAGTAGGCTCGATAGTGCCGACGCCACCCTCTTTTGAGAACTTCGTCTTTTGTCATGAGCCCCGACAAATACTCATACCTCCACCACTTCTGTGAAGTTCACAGCAGCACCCGCACGCGCGACCATATGCACCCATGCCAACACCACCGCTGAACTCCATGACCGCTGCCCAACGCTTTGCCACATTCGCCTCGTCCCTGAACCAGGCGCCCCTCACGCCCGAAGTCATCCACCATGCCAAGCGCGCCGTCGTGGACTGGTATGCAGCGCTGCTGCCCGGCGCCATCGAGGCCCCGCCCACGCTGCTGGAGCAGGCCCTCGCCGAGGACCTGGACCGGGGCGGCGCCCGGCTGGCCCTGGGCCGCGCGGCCACCGTGCGCACGGCTGCGCTCATCAACGGCACCGCAGCCCACACCGTGGAGGTGGACGACATCTACCGCGAGGCCATCTACCACCCCGGCGCCCCCACCATCGCCGCTGCGCTGGCGCTGGCCCAGGCACGCCAGGCCACCGGGCTGCAGATGATCCGCGCTGTGGTGGCGGGCTACGAAGTCTCGACGCGCATCGGTGCCGCGCTGGGGCGCACGCACTACCGCTACTGGCACAACACGGGCACCGTGGGCACCTTTGGCGCGGCATCCGCCGCCGCCACGCTGCTGGGGCTGGACGCCGAGCGCCATGCGCATGCGCTGTGTACGGGCGCCACCTTTGCCGCAGGGCTGCAGCAGGCGTTCCGCATGGATTCGATGTCCAAGCCACTGCACGCGGGCCACGCGGCCGAAGCCGGGGTGCTGGCCGCCCTGGCCGCCGAACGCGGCGTAACCGGCTCGCTTGACGTGCTCGACGGTGACGCCGGCATGGGCCGCGCCATGGGCGACGCGCCCGACTGGAACCTGGCCACCGCCACGCTGGGGCAGGACTTCCACATCACGCGCATGACGTTCAAAAACCACGCCTGCTGCGGCCATACCTTTGCGCCCATCGATGGTGCGCTGGAGTTGCAAGCGCGCATGGGCGTGCGTTGGCAAGCGCTGGACGCCATCGAGGTGGCCACCTACAGCCCGGCGCTTGAGGTGGCGGGCAATTTCACCCCCAAAACCGCTGCCGAGGCGCGTTTTTCCATCCCCTTCGTGGTGGCGACGGCCCTGATCCACGGCAGCGTGCGCCTGTCGGCCTTCACGCCCGAGCGGCTGGCCGATGCGGACATCCGCGCACTGATGGCGCGCATCCGGCTCAGCATCGATCCCGCGCTGGACGCCCGCTTTCCGGGCCAGCGGGCCGCGCGCTTGCACTTCACTACCACGGACGGTCGGCAGGCCGAATACCTGCAACCCACGCGCAAAGGCGATCCGGAGCAGCCGCTGACGGACGCCGAACTCTCAGACAAATTCATGGAGCTGGCGGAGCCCGTGGTGGGCGATGGACGCGCGCGCAGCTTGCTGAGCAACCTCTGGGCACTGGACACGCGCACGCACCTGCTGGACCTCTGACAGCCCATGCACAGCGCCACGTCCAAGCTCCTCACGCTGCTGCTGGCATGGGCGGCTGCGGACATCTTTCGCCGCCTGCACATCCCGGTTCCGTGGATGCTCGGCCCGCTGCTGGCCACGGCGCTGGCCACGCTGGCCGGTCTGCCTACCCGCAGCAGCCTGCGGCTGCGCAACGGCGGGCAGTGGGTGATGGGCGCATCGCTGGGCCTGTATTTCACGCCCACCATCGTGGCCCAGCTGGGCGCGCTGTGGTGGGCGGTGCTGGCGGCGGTAGCTTGGTCACTGGCGCTGGGCATGGTGTACGGACACTGGCTGTACCGCTCTTGCGCAGGTCGGTTGCCCGGCGTACCCGATGCGGCACTGCGGCCATCGGCCTACTTCGCGGGC